>DASUIO010000311.1:0-4465 GCA_036279755.1 Polaromonas sp.
CCGCAGCAGGGCTTCGGCCAGGCGCATCAGGGCCAGGCCTTCGGCGCTGGAAATGGGGTATTCCCTGAGTAGGCTCTCCATGGCCCAAAACGGCGGCGGATTGTCGCGCACGGCTTGCACCCAGGGCTGAGCAGACTGGGCGGCATCAGCCCAGTCGAGTGCGCCCGCCAGGCTCTGCAGATAGCTGGCCACAATGGCGGCCTCCGGTCGGTAGGGAAAAGGCAGGCGTGGGGATGCAGACATCGAGGACTCCATCAAATGTTAAACAATGGGTGAATTCAGTTCAATAGGGAGATATTCCATCGAAGCCCATAAAATTTCCCGCTAAATTTTCAAAATTTACCGAATAATTGACTACCCATGTCAGAAGCATTACCCGACATCGACCGAATAGACCTGAAAATCCTGAATGTTCTGCAACAGGATGGTCGGCTTTCGAACCTCAAACTGGCCGAGGCGGTGGCCTTGTCGCCCACCGCCGTGCTGGCGCGGGTGCAGCGGCTGACCCGGGACGGCTACATTCTGGGCTACGAGGCGCGACTAAACCCGCTCAAGCTCGGTGCCGGCATGATGGTGTTTGTCGAGGTGCTGCTGGACCGCACCACGCCGAACGTGTTTGAAGCCTTCAAGGCGGCAGTGCAGGTATACCCCGAAATCATGGAATGCCACATGGTCGCCGGCGGCTTTGACTACCTGCTCAAGACCCGCATGGCCGACATGAGCGCTTACCGCTCATTTGCCGGCACCGTGCTGTGGCAGTTGCCCGGCGTGCGCGAAACCCGCACCTATGCGGTGATGGAAGAAGTGAAAAATACCACCCGGCTGGCGCTGGGGCCCGGGGGGACAGGGAGTTACACGAAGTGAACGACCGTGGGGGTGCCGAACGCAGCGCAGGGCCGCCTCAAGCAAGTTCTGCCCCCACAAGGGGACAGAAAGCTACGCGCATTGAGCGAACGTGGGGGCCACATTCAGTCAGCCGCGTCCACCAAAAATTGCCGTGCCCACGCGCACCATGGTGCTGCCGGCATGAATGGCGGCCTCCAGATCCGCCGTCATGCCCAGCGAGAGCGTATCCATGGGGGCGGGCAATACGCCAGAGTTGTTAATCTCGTCAAAAATGGCTTTCGTTCTGGCATGGAGTGCGCAGGCAGCTATAAAATCAGTAGCGGGCTCGGGGATTGCCATCAACCCGCGCAAGACCAGGCGCGGCAGTTGCGCAACCGCTCGGGCCAAGGCCTGGGCATCTGCAGGCGCCACGCCTGATTTGTTGGCGCCGCCATCCACATTGACCTGCAAACAGATCTGCAGGGGCGGCAAATGAGGCGGCCGCTGCTCGCTGAGGCGCTGGGCAATCTTCAGCCGGTCGACCGACTGCACCCAGTCAAAGTGTTCGGCCACGAGACGGGTTTTATTGCTTTGCACCGGGCCGATGCAGTGCCACTCCAGCGTACTTTCGGCGGTACCAGTCTGCGCCCCTTGCCCCGCCTGCCAGGCGCGCAGCGCCAGAATCTTCTCGACCCCCTCGGCGATGTAGTTTTCCCCAAACGCGCGCTGGCCGGCCAGCAGCGCCTCCATCACGGCCGCGGCGCCAAACGTTTTGGAGACCGCCAGCAGCCGCACGCTGGCCGGGTCGCGCCCGGCGGCCTTGCACGCCGTGGCGATGCGGTCATGGACAAGCTGGAGGTTGCGGGCAATCGTGGTCATAATCCGACTGTAAACTCAAGTTCAAACTCAATTTCGATTTTCAAGGATCCCCGGGATGGACATTACGCAACTGCTGGCCTTCAGCGTCAAGAACAAGGCGTCTGACTTGCATTTGTCAGCAGGCTTGCCGCCCATGATCCGGGTTCATGGTGACGTGCGGCGCATCAATGTCGATCCGCTGGACCACAAGCAGGTGCATGCCATGGTGTACGACATCATGAACGACACCCAGCGCAAAAACTACGAGGAGTTTTTGGAGGTTGATTTTTCCTTCGAGATCGAAGGTCTGGCGCGCTTTCGCGTCAATGCCTTCAACCATAACCGCGGCGCCGGTGCGGTGTTGCGGACCATTCCTTCCAAAATTTTGACGCTGGAGCAACTCGGTGCGCCGAAGATTTTTGGAGAGCTGGCGCTCAAGCCGCGCGGCATGGTGCTGGTGACAGGCCCGACAGGCTCGGGCAAGTCCACCACGCTGGCGGCCATGGTCAACTACTTGAACGAAACCGATTACGGCCACATCATCACGGTGGAAGACCCGATCGAGTTTGTGCATGAATCGAAAAAATGCCTGATCAACCAACGCGAGGTGGGGCCGCATACGCTGAGCTTCAACGCCGCCCTGAAGTCCGCCCTGCGCGAAGACCCGGATGCGATTCTGGTGGGCGAAATGCGCGACCTTGAAACCATTCGCCTGGCCATGACGGCCGCCGAAACCGGTCACCTGGTGTTCGGCACGCTGCATACCTCCAGCGCAGCCAAAACGGTGGACCGGATCATTGATGTGTTCCCAGCCGCAGAAAAGGAAATGATCCGATCCATGTTGTCCGAATCGCTGCAGGCGGTGATTTCACAAACGCTGTGCAAGACCAAGGATGGCGCAGGCCGGGTGGCCGCGCATGAGATCATGCTCGGCACTGGCGCCATCCGCAACCTGATCCGGGAAGCCAAGGTCGCGCAGATGTACTCGTCGATCCAGACCGGCAACAGCGTGGGCATGCAGACGCTGGACCAGAATTTGACCGACCTGGTCAAACGCAACGTGATTTCTGCCGCGGAAGCGCGTGGCAAGGCCAAAATCCCTGAAAATTTCCCCGGTTGATCTGCCGGACCGGACACTAGGAAAAAAGGCCCATGAAAGGCTTATTCGGACGGTTCAAGCAGTCCTCCGCACAGCGAAACGATGAGGAACATCCCGATTCGGTGTTGTTCAGCACCGCGTTCGCCGATCAAGGCGTTGATCCGTCGATGCTGGTCCCTTGGGAAGGCCGCGCCAACGAAGTCGGTGCGACGCGCCTGTCAGCCCCGCGGGCCATCAAGCTGCTGCAGGGGCTGTGGGCCAGGGACAAATACATGTCAAGGCTGACCACGGACTCCGTGGACCGGCTGGAACAATTTTTTGACTTCGCCACCGTACCGGCCAATCGGGACATCATCCGCCAGGACGAGTATGGCAATTTCATGATCGTGCTGCTGACCGGCAGCATTGCGGTGGATCGTGCGCAACCATGGGGCGAACGCATGCGCCTCACGGAAACGCGCCCCGGCGACATCCTGGGTGAAATGTCACTACTCGACAGCGGCAAGCGCTTTTCGGTATGCACCTCGCTGACCGACTGCGACATCGCCGTGCTGAGCGCGCAGGCGCTCGACGAAATGACAGGGGCCGACCCGACCCTGGCCGCCAGCTTGATCGCCCTGCTGGCGCGCAAGCTGTCGCTTCGCCTCAGGTTGGTCAGCGCCCAGCTCACCGAAAAAAAAGCTAGCCGCTACCTAACCCCCTAAGCCGAAGATCCAAAGGACACGACATGGAACGCGACCAGGCCAGTAAATTTATCAACGACCTACTCAGGCTGATGGTCAGCCGCAGCGGCAGCGACCTGTTCATCACCGGGGACTTTCCACCCGCGATCAAGGTGGACGGCAAGCTCACCAAGGTGTCGTCCCAGCCGCTCAATGCCAGCCACACGATGGCACTGGCGCGCGCCATCATGAACGACAAGCAAGCCGCCGAGTTTGAACGTACCAAAGAATGCAATTTCGCCATCTCGCCGCCGGGCGTGGGGCGCTTCCGCGTCAATGCGTTCCTGCAACAGGGCAAGGTCGGCATGGTGATGAGGGTCATTCCGGCCGTGCTGCCCACCCTTGACGGGCTGGGCATGCCCCAAGTGCTCAAGGAAGTTGTGGCGTCCAAGCGGGGGCTGACGATTCTCGTGGGCGCCACCGGCTCGGGCAAGTCCACAACGATGGCCGCCATGATCGACTGGCGCAACGAGCAATCATTTGGCCACATCATCACCATTGAAGACCCGGTGGAGTTTGTCCATCCGCACAAGAACTGCATAGTCACGCAGCGCGAAGTGGGGCTGGACACTGACAGCTGGGAAGCAGCACTTAAAAACTCCCTGCGACAGGCGCCCGATGTGATTTTGATGGGCGAGATCCGCGACCGGGAAACCATGGAGCACGCGATCGCCTTTTCCGAAACCGGCCATCTGTGCCTGGCCACGCTGCATGCCAACAGCGCCAACCAGGCGCTCGACCGGGTCATCAACTTCTTCCCTGAAGAGCGCCGCACCCAGCTGCTGATGGACTTGTCACTCAATCTCAAAGCCATGGTTTCGCAGCGGCTGATACCCAGGCAAGATGGCAAGGGCCGCTTTGCAGCGGTCGAAATCATGCTGAACTCGCCGCTGATTTCCGACATGATCTTCAAGGGCGAAGTGCTTGAGATCAAGGAGATCATGAAGAAAAGCCGCAACCT
>DASUIO010000312.1:0-11721 GCA_036279755.1 Polaromonas sp.
TGTTTTTTCGCTGCCAGGGATCGATTTCAGCCTGTAGGAACTTTCCGACACCGGTGCAGCCGTGTGGCTGATGGGCGAGCTGCGTCGGCACAGCGAAGATCTCATATGAGCGTCATGAACACGACTCTGCGACAGGGTCGATGTGACGGTCATCG
The DNA here is from genome assembly GCA_036279755.1 of Polaromonas sp. Taxonomy (GTDB): domain Bacteria; phylum Pseudomonadota; class Gammaproteobacteria; order Burkholderiales; family Burkholderiaceae_C; genus Polaromonas. Next base: position 156 of record DASUIO010000312.1, read on the forward strand.
CAAGATGAGCCGTTTAGCGCCTTGACAGGCGGCCGGTTCACCCACAATAAGCACCCTAAAAAAGATTATGAAAAAATGCCTGAAACATCGCTGCCTGCAGGCAGCGGCGATTGCCGCATGTTGCGCTCTGGCGGGTCCTGCGCTCTCAGACGCTGGCGCTGGCGCCGCCACTTTCACGACCGACGTCGGCAGTTATGTGGGCCAGTACAACGTGGCAGATCGAGCGCTTTCTGTCGATATTGACGGCCTGCTTTACCGGGGCCATTACGCGGCGAGCGCAGAGCACGGCAGCACTCCCCTGGCGGGCGAGCCCAAGGCGGGCCTGTGGGGGCATGCGTTTTTGATGGCCAGCAGCGCCAAGGTGCTTCAGTGCCAGTTGAATGCGGGCTTCCCGCAAGTCAGCGGCTTGTGTCTGGATTCAGAGGGTCGCAAGTTTGAGCTCGGACCGGCCGTCAGGCCTTGAGCTCACGGGCGCTGAAGGCGGCGAAAAGCGCGCCTTTTCAGACCCCGCCGACGATTGCATTGAAGTGTTTCGGGAATGGCCTGCATTGCTGCCAGATGGTCCCGAAGCCCGCCGCTTTCTGCCCGCACCCTCCCAATCTAACTACACGACCAAAGGGATATGCGCTTGTTGCTTCAAAAGGACTTGACCCTGGCAAACTGGCTGATCGCCGCGCTGCCGGCGCATGAGCGAGGCTTGTTTGTTGAACATTGCGAACTGGTGGAGCTCAAGCCCTACAAAGCCCAGATCGCAGCCGGCCCATCGCACGATCACGCCTACTTTCCGGTGGACAGCATTGTGTCTGTCCTCTTGCTGGCAGCGGACGCCCCCAGCGTTCAAGTCGCACTGGTCGGCAATGAAGGCATGTTCAACACTTCGCTGGTGCTCGGGGTAAGCACTTCCGCGTTCACCAGCAGGGTCCAGCGCGAAGGCCGCGCCTTTTGCATTCACCGCCACTCTTTGCAGCACCGAATCAATGAAGACACCTGTCTGCGCGATATTCTGAACCGCTATGTCGATGTGCGCCAAAGCCAACTGGCGCAGCAGATCGCCTGCATCCACCACCACGCGGTCAAGCAGCGTCTGGCGCGCTGCCTGCTGATGAACCGCGACCGGGCCCAATCCAGCGAGTTATTCCTCACCCACGAAGCTCTGGCCCTCATGCTGGGCGTACGGCGCGAAAGCGTGACCCGTGCGGCCTGCTTCTTTGAAAACCGCGGCCTGATCAGCTACAGCCCTGGCTACGTGATGCTGCTGGATGAGGCCGGACTTCAAAAAGTCAGTTGCAACTGCTACCAGGCAGATCGTCTGGCTTATGAACGGACACTCGGCGGGCCTTCTGCCCGACACCGTGGAGGTTGAAGGGCGGTCCCGCTATACCCAGGCACCAGGGGCTTGCCGGGCAGTTAGCCAGAACGGGGCGGCGAAAGCGGGCGAGCTTTCAGGCCTCGGGGCCGGGATTGATCCCCCGCACACGGTGAAGGCGGATGCGCGGCGCGATACGCAAGGCCGCTGGATTCGAGGGCGTGAATGCCCAAGCCACAATCATCTTTATAGCTTCATAAATATTCGACAAGCACCGATTTGCAAATAGGCTTCAGTCGGTTGACCTGCGGGGCTTCCGCGAAGCCGGCCCAGCCGGTGGACGCCCGCCAATCACAGCACCCCCCGGGCGCGTCCAACTGCCGTTTCTAACAAATGACGTACAGTCGCTCGCCCATGCTGCCAAGGGTTTGACACATCAGCCAGCCCTCCCTTGAAACAGTCCAGGGCCGCCAGCTTCGTGGCCTGCAAACCCGGTGCGGGTCAGGCTGTCGCGTCGGCCGGGGCCTTGCTGACAGCCCAGGAATACAGTGCAACGAATATCAATGCATCGAATACAGCGCCGAAGCAGATGTAAAGGACCGGCATGAACAGCACCGACAGGTGCTGCATGATGAACGCCTGCGCCAGCACCTGGTGGGGCACCATGATGGCGAAAAACAGCAAAATCAGCGCCGTATGGAAAAGCTTGACCCACAGGCTTTGATTCAGGATGTAGTAGCCCACCGCCAGCATCACCGGCGTTGACAGCATCACCACATAACCGATGGTCATGAGTTCCTCGCTGTGGCGTGCCATGCTGTAGGGAAAGGCCGAAGGCGCCAACCAGAAATAGATCAGCGTAACGGCCTGTATGACACACACGATCCGCAGCGGGTACTTCAGGGGCAATTTCGCATTGTTCATGCGCAGCGACAGCGCAAAGGCCATCAGCGTGACCACCGCAGTGACCGCCATCGTGATCGTGCCGGGCATCGGCGCACCCTCAATTCCGCTTGACAGGCGCAAGGTGTATTGCCCGGCATCGTTGATCTGATTGGACAGGCTGAAGGACAGGTCCAGAGCGCTGGACCAGAACAGAACGCAACTTCGCCAAAAATCGAACAGCAGCGGTTTGCCCCAGAACAGCAGCCCGCACAGCAGCAGCGGCAAGATGACCGTTTGCGCCAGAAGGTAGGGCGTGACCTTCAGCGGCGTCATGGCCCGGTGCGGGCGGACCTTGACACGGCTGGCCCGGGCTTGCCTTGCCGCGGAAAACGTCGCATGAAATACGCGGTCGTGCTCGCGGGCCTGATCGGACACCGAATTTGTTCTTGAGGTCATGGGAGTCGATCAGAAGTCGTGAAAGATGCCGATGTTGATGCCCGAGCGGCGATACAGCGGATTGGTATAGCGGTTGGCGCTGACCAGCAAGCCTGTGCGCTGATCAAGCCAATGGCGCCAGGCGACACTGGCCTCCCGGCTGTCAAAGTTCACGAGTTGCGTGTTGGCCGCGATGGCAAGATAGCCTTCGCTACCCCATGCATAACGCGTCGTCACCAAGTCCTGCTTGTTGCGGCCATAAGTCACCGCCACAAACTGCTGCTGGGTCCGCACGGAACCCGGGTTGCTGTTGTTCAGGCGCACGCCGCCCTCCACAATCCAGGGCGACGCAAAGTAATAGGCCGCACCCAGCGACACGCTCCGGTCCGTGTGGCCATCAGGCGCGTCATAGTAGCCCACCCCGACCGAGCTGACGATGCTGCGATCGGCGAGCCATTTCTTGTAGAGTGTGGCGTCAATGCGGTAACGCGGCAGGTAGAAAGCGCCATCGCCCACACCCAGCGCGACGGATCCAAACCAGTCTTCATTGAAGGTGTAGGTATCACTCACGCCGACAAACGCGCCATCTTTGTCAAACCGGCGGTTCAGGGACACTTCGCCCTGCAAAAGATGCCGGGGCAATCCGTAGGTGCCGCGCAACGTCAGGTCGCGCCAGTTGCCGAAACCAGCGCTGAGACTCTGGCTGCCCGCGCTGAGTTCGAGGCTGCGCGTTCCTTCGTCAGCCGCCGGCACCCGAGGCGCCTGGATGCCGTCCTCCTTCGGCAGGGCTACTGGTTGAGCCACCGATGGGGTCTGTGCCGGGCATGCGTTGGCCATCAGGACCAGCAGAGCGAAAAGTGTATTTTTAAACATGGAAATCTATTTTGAAAATTATTGGAATTGACCGGTCACGATCAAAATGGGGCGGTCGATCTACCGCCGCTCATTTGCAGCTGGCATCTTTGGCGGCAGGCGTCACCCCCTTGCTGAGCAATATCTGCAGGGAAACCTCGTCAGTGATCGCCCAGCGCGAAGAGTGACGCAGCGGCGCCGCCTCACGCAGCCAGCAGCGTGCGCTGGCCTTGTCGTTCTGGCGCAGCGCGAGCACGGCAAGCAGGCCCCATGGGTAATCCGCTTTGCCCTGGCTGAGCCAGTCCGCTCGATGCGCGGTCATCCAGCTGCGGTAGTACAGTTTCGCGTCTCCGGGCAGCAGCGGAAAGTCCACCAGCAGCGGGAAAATCTGGGCCACATGGTCCGGGTAGAAAGCCGGCTTTTGCGACTGCTGCTCGAGCTGGGTGGAGACTAAGAAACGCTTGTTGACCGGATCCCAGAAGGTGTTATAAATCGCCTTCGCCAGCTTGTCGGCCTCAACAAGCTGCTTGGGCGGCTTCAAGTGGGCCTTGAGCGACCAGACCTCCAGGTTGTCCATGAACAAACCGTGCAGGACCAGGGGAGACACCACGTAAATGCCGCGCGAGGGCTGGAACAGGTGCTCGAGCGATGTCTTGCTGGTCACATAGCTCTTCATCCAGACGGGATTCTTGCTCAGCTTGGCTGGCATGGTTTCCAGCAGCTTCATCCAGAAGGCGAGCAATGAGTCATCAGCATCGGCGGACTTGCATGAACCCCACTTTTTGTCAGCATTGCGGCAAAAGCGGTCGAAAGTGCCATCGGGCTTTTGATGCGGCACCAGCCAGTTGATAAATTTTTCGGAAGGCACAGAAATATCCATTCCGTTGTCGTGCGCGAGCAGCAGGGCCTGCATGGCAAAGTAGGGATCGGCTGAATCGCCGCCATGCAAGACGGTGAGGGCCCCGCTTGTGTCCGTGTAGCCGTCGAGTTCGAGCCGGGGCCCAGGCTTGGCGAAGACCGCTTGGGTCATGAACGCCACCAGGGTGCCGATTGAAATGAGATGTTTGAGCTTCATAATGGTTTCACCATCCCAATCTCGTGCGCCCACACGGCGCCGTGCACGACAACGCCGTCTTCGACAATGATGTTCCGCGCGCTGACAGTGGTCTGTGCGGCTGGCAGGCCGATCAAAGAACTGGCTCCTATCAGGATGTCGCTCTCCGAAATCACCGGTCCCAATACGCGTGCGTCCTTGAACACATACACACGCTTTTCGCAAGTGACAGCGCCCTGCACCGAGGCGCCGGGTCCGATGCTCGCACCTTTGCGCGCCTTAATGTCGCCGATCACCGTGGTCCCGGCGCCTATGGTCAGAAAACCGGTCACCACCAGAGAGCCCCGGTAGATTTTTCCGTCGGGCAGCGCGCAGTCGCCGCGGATCAGGAAAAGCGCGGGCGTTTGCTCGATAGCCTGAGGCAGGTCGGCATAGCTGGCCGGTGTTTGATCGGCTTGAGCCGGTGGCAGCACGCGGCTGCTGCGCGGACCAAAGTGCAGGGTCGGCGCCTGCAGGCGCTCAAACCAAGCCTCGTTGCCCAACTCGATGGCTGTGCCGGCAGAAATCCGCCGCAGGGCAATGCTGTTGGACCCCAAGCGCAGCACGCCGTCGGCGTGGGCCCAGTCGTTGATTTCGCTTTCTGCGCCAAGCTCAATGTTGCCCGTTGCGTACAGCGCCGAAAAAGAAGACTCGGCTCCCGCTCGAATATCGCCCTCAACGTAAACCGGCTGGGCGCTGCGGATCGGCGCCCGGGTTTCGATGCTGCTTGGGGAAATCAGCCGCTTGCGCGCCTTGCCCCAGTCCATGCCATCAACCGGATCGGTCACAAAGTCGAAGTCCTCGTAGCCGGTTGGCTCCCCCAGCCCCAGCTTTGCCGCGACGTCAGCGTGCAGGCGTCTGGAAAAGTGATCGACGTCGTTGGTGTAATTGGGCGAAATGGGCAGCGCTGCAAAATCAGTCGGATACCGCCACTCCCGGAACGCGGGCACGAACGGCAGCGTCAGCAGCAGCAGGCAAATCAAAACAAACGCGATGTAACTGAAATAATTCATGGTCATCATTTGGCGGCCGCCACGCGGTAGCGTATTGTTTTTTCCCAGACCATCTCTCGTTTGAGAAGACCGTCGAGCACCTGGCTCCAGACGGCGCCCGAAATTGCGAACAGGCTCACCAGAAAGCCCAGCATATTGAAAGGCAGCAGCCTAAGGCGCCTGCGGTTGCCGTCGATCAGGACGGCAACGACGATTTCAAAGAAAGCGGCAAAGTTGCCGAGCGTGCCATAGATCAACAGGGCGAAGATGGGAATCAGTTGCGACAGCAGCGAGCCTGCATTGAGAAAATACAACCCCAAAGCCAGGCACCAGCCGACGAGCATGAGGAGTGGAACGACAAAGACGAACAGCAGCAGCAGCCCATCAATGCGCTGTCCAAGGGTCAGGTAGGAACTGGTTGCAAATTTCCACCAGTAGCGTGCCATCACCTGGTTATGGCCCTTGGCCCAGCGCGTCACCTGCTTGATCCGTACGCCCCACTCCTCAGGAACCTCTTCATAGCACTCGGACCGGTTGGTGTAGACGGTTTTCCAGCCGTTGAACATGAGCCGGTACGTGATGTCGGTATCTTCTGCCAGCGTGTCGTCGTGCCAGCCGCCGACGGCCTGGACCGCAGAAAGGCGCACGCCGCCCACGGTCCCGCCATACTGCGGCATCAGGTTCATGTTCATGCGTGCCTGCTGGTCGACCTGGTAGCCGCCCGAGCGCTCGAGGTCCAGCATTCGGGTTAGCAGGTTGGCGCCGCTGTTGACGGGCACCACGCGCCCCATCACGGCACCCACCTCGGGATCGAAAAAGGGTGCCACCAGTTGCTTGAGCAGACCGCGACCGGGCACGTAGTCGGCATCAAAAATTATGGCGATGTCGCCCTCTGCATAGCTCAGAGCATCCTTGAGGGCTGCGGATTTTCCGGCCTTGCCGCTGGTACGGTGAAACGGTGAAATACGCGAAGGAAAACGCGCCACGTAGCTATCAATGATTTCTCCGGTCCTGTCTTTGGACCGGTCATTGACCGGAATGATCTTCAGCCGGTCCATGGGATAGTCGGTATTGAGCAGCGCTTCAATGCAGCCGGCAATGACTTTTTCTTCATTGTGGGCCGCAATAAACACGGTGATCATGGGCCAGTGCGCCACGGCAATGTCGATGTAGGGATGGCGCTGGACGCCAATCAGGCGATTCATGGTGAAAAGAAAGTGCCGGACGCCGTAAAACATCATGATCACCACGATCATGAACAGTACCGACGCCATCACGGCAGCCACCGGGTAATCCTTGAATGAAGGCATCAGGGCACCGGGGTTTTCCGGTTGTGCGCGAGCCGGCATCGCGACCATCAGCCAAGCCGCCATCAAGGCCAGGAAGGCCCGCAACCGGCCTGGCCAAGTGGCACCAAGGGCTAAATTTTCCAACGGAAAATCCGAGTGGGAAGAATGCATGAAGAAGCTCCAGGTAAATCAGATCAAGCCACTGAAGCCAGCGCCGCGGGTTCGGTGGCGAAGTTGCGCTCCAGCACATCGACAATGCGCCTGGACGCCATGCCGTCGCCGAACGGATTACCGGCCAGCGACATCTGCGTATAGGCTTTCGTGTCTTTGGAAAGCCGGGTGACTTCATTGACGATTGCGCAGCGGGTTGGGCCTATCAGCAAGGCACAGCCGGCTTCAACGGCCTCGGGCCGCTCGGTTTCCTCGCGCAGCACCAGCACCGGCACGCCAAACGTAGGTGCCTCCTCCTGCAGGCCGCCCGAGTCGGTCAGAACCAGCCAGGCATCGGCAAGGGCCTGCTGCATTTGGGTGTAGTCCAGCGGAGAGGTCAGCCTGACGTTGGCGATACCGCCCAGAATGGCATTGACGGGGCCCTGGATCACGGGATTCAGGTGAACCGGAAACAGCACCTGGAGATCAGGCTGCAGGTGCGCGATCTCCGCAATGGCGTGGCAAATCTCGGCCACATCATTGCCCCAGTTTTCCCTTCGGTGGACTGTGACGAGCAAGTGGCCGCGGCCCTCGGTTGATCGCTTGACGCCGCGATGCGCGCGAGTCCACTGCTGGGCGTCGATCACGGTATTGCCGGTCATGTAAATATGCTCGTCTGCAATACCCTCAGTCTGCAGCGCCAGCAGCGAACGCTCCGTCGGCGGAAAGTGAAACCGCGTGAGGCGGCTGATCATCTGACGCAGTCCCTCCTCGGGGAATGGACGGTTAAGGTTGTAAGTGCGAAGTCCCGCCTCAACGTGCGCCAGCGGTATACGGTTGTGGAACGCTGCGAGCGCGCCAAGAAAAGCGCTTTCGGTGTCGCCCTGCACGATGACCAGAGACCAGTCCTGCTGGGTCATCACGGCGTCAAGTTGCTGCCTGCAGCCAGTGCTGAACTCCAGCAAGCTGCTGCCCGCGCGCTTGAGCGTGATGTCAGGTACCACGTCGAAACAGGCCAGGATATGACTCGCCATTTCCTCGTGCTGGCCTGTGTGCAGCCACTGCACACGAGCCCACCCGGTTTCACGGAGTGCGTGGTAGAGCGGCGCCAGCTTGATGATTTCCGGACGTGTGCCCGAGACAAGGAGAATGTTATGCATAGGTAAATTTATGAATTAAGGATATAAAAAACTCATGAGCCCGAACCACGCAGTGGGAACGGGACGACATGAAAAAGAAGAAGCGTCGACGGGCCGGTACACTGCCACGACACGGTCGGCGTCATGGGGCACCGGCAACACACCGGCCAGAAGAGCCAGCGTAAAGGCTTCAGAGCATTAGCGCCCCGCTGTTTTGCAGGTCAATCACCACGACAAGATCCCCGCCGAAACGGCCCACCCCGAGCTCACTCATGACTTGCTGCTCCTGCTCGGGAGAGCCCATGCGCAAGAAACAGAGCGCCTGACGCTTGCCTGCCTGGCGGGCTGTCAAAATATCGAGCCGCGTGATCGACCCAAAACGGGAACAAAGCGAGCCTAACCCCAGCCTTAAAGATCCGATGTCAGAACATTTTTTCAGGCTGTCAAGTGGGTTGCCCATGATTGCTCCTTTTTCTAAAGGGTGTAGTGGTTTTTCAAAATTTATACGCATGGCTTAATATATAAAGAGCTACTGGCCGACAACCTGAGGAAAACCCCTCCTTGGCCGTAGGACAATACCGCGGGGACTGGCAAGGACCCTGCGCCGCAATTCATCGATCCGAAGGTGCAGGGCTGCATCCATGTGGTAAGCATCGAAGTATTTCCGCCCCCGGCCTGCAGCTCGCCGAAGGCCACAACCGGATTTCGCTTGAACCATGAAGTCCTTGATCGCAGCAAGCGTCTTTTTGAGACGCTGCGAAAATTCACTGGCTCAGTTTTGCCGCGAAAATACTTGTAAGTTGACTGCAGAGCACTCTTGACGAATGCTGGATACTGGATGATTCAAAGTCATTGCGAGAGCGCACAGTCTTGCTACGCCGCGCAACGCTTGCATGAGTCAATTCGTCCAGGCGAAGTTGCCCTGTAAAAAGCGGTAACCTTGACCTTCACCGGTGCGCCGGCTCTTCATTAGGTTTCTTTTCAGCCCGTCAAGCCATGCCACCACTGCAACTTTCCGCACCGCCTCAGGCAACCCGCCGCGAAGCCCCCGAGCATTCCAGTCAACTGCTGGCCCTGCTGGAACGTGCCGCAGGCGCCGGTACTTGGGCGTTTGAACTGCCAGACTCGCGCCTGACATGGACTGAGCCGCTGGCCGTTCTGCTTGAGATGCCGCTTGCTGCGACACCGGCGTACAAAGACGCGCTTGACTTCTATGCGCCTGAATCGCGCGAGCTGATGGCCGAAGCGTTTCGTGCCTGCCTGAATGATGCCGTGCCGTTTGATGTGGAGGTGCAGATCATCACCGCGCGGGGTCAGCGTTTGTGGGTCCGCTCGCTCGGCGAAGCGATTCGTAATTCCTCGGGTTCCATTGTTCGCATTCTGGGGGTGCTGCAGAACCTCACGGAAAGAAAGCTTGCCGCGCAGGAGTCGCGCAGGCTGACCGTGCGGCTGAGCACGACGCTGGCCAGCATCACGGACGCCTTTGTCACGCTCGACCGCGAGGGCCGCTTTACCTACGTCAACCACGAGAGCGAACGCCTGCTGGGCCGCACAAGCAGTGAGCTACTGGGCCAAAGGATATGGCACGAACTGGACATCAACGGCATCGGCCGCATACGCCGCGAGATGCTGATGGCAATGAGCAGCGGAAAGCACCTTGAGTTTGAAGAGTTTTATATTGCGCTGGACAAATGGCTGGAGCTGCGTGCCTATCCATTCGAAGATGGCCTTGCCGTGTACTTTCGCGACGTCAGCGACAGACGGCGGTCGCAGGAGCAACTTTTGCTGCTGCAAACCAGTATTTCACGCCTCAACGACATCGTACTGATTACAGAGGCCGGCTCGCTGGATGCGCCTGGGCCGCGCATTGTGTTCGTCAACGACGCTTTTGAACGGCACACCGGCTATCTTCGCGACGAGGTGCTGGGCCAGACGCCGCGCCTGCTGCAGGGACCATTGACTCAGCGTGCCGAGCTGGACCGCATCCGCTCGGCTCTGCAGGACACGCAGCCGGTCCGCGCGGAGCTCATCAACTACAAGAAGAACGGCGAACGGTTCTGGATGGAGCTGGAGATCGTGCCGGTGGACTATTTCAGCCGCGGGCTGACACACTGGGTCGCCGTGGCACGCGACATTACCGAGCGCAAGGCGGCTGAAGATGAAATCGAGCATCTGGCGTTTTACGACACACTGACGCAACTGCCCAACCGCCAGCTCCTGATGGACCGCCTGCAGCATGCCCTGTCACAAAGCGCCCGCCATACGAAAATCGGCGCGCTGATGTTTATTGACCTTGACAACTTCAAGGTGCTCAACGACACGCTGGGGCATGCGAAGGGCGACTTGCTGCTGCAGCAAGTCGCCGTGCGTCTGTCAAGCTGCGTCCGCAAGACCGATACCGTGGCGCGCCTGGGCGGTGACGAGTTTGTGGTCATGCTGGAAAACCTGGCAGACAACCCGCAGGTCGCTACCGCCAAGACCCAAGTCGTCGGCGAAAAAATTCTGGCAGCCCTCAGGGCCCCTTATGACTTGGCGGGTTACCAGCACCACGGCACCTGCAGTATCGGCATCACCTTGTTCAGCAAACACCAGGAGAGCATTGGCGACCTTCTCAAGCAGGCTGATCTGGCGATGTACCAGGCCAAGGCGGCTGGGCGCAACTCGTTGTGCTTTTTTGACCCCGAGATGCAGGCTGCGGCCACTGCGAGCGCGGCCCTCAATACGGAGCTGCGGCAGGGCCTGCACAACCACGAATTCTTGCTGCATTACCAGCCGCAGGTAGGGCGTCACGAGCGCATGGTTGGCGTCGAAGCGCTGATCCGTTGGCTGCACCCAGAGCGCGGCATGGTATTTCCCGATGACTTCATTTCTCAGGCTGAGGAAAGCGGGCTCATCCTGCCGCTGGGCAAGTGGGTACTGGAGACCGCCTGCGCGCAGCTGGCCCGCTGGGCCAAGCGACCCGAGACAGCAATGCTCAGCATTGCTGTGAACGTGAGTGTGCGCCAGTTTCGCCACCCCGAGTTTGTTGAACTGGTCATGGCCATCATCCAGCAGACCGGCATCTGCGCGCACCGGCTCAAGCTGGAGTTGACGGAAAGCCTGCTGGCGAGCGACATCGACGTGACGATTGCCAAGATGGGCATGCTCAAAAACGCCGGTGTGACGCTGTCCATAGACGACTTTGGCATGGGCTATTCAGCGCTCTCCTATCTGAAACACCTGCCGCTGGACCAGCTGAAAATCGACCGGGCTTTTGTCAAGGATGTGTTGACCGATCCCAACGACGCGGCCATTGCGCGCACCATCGTTGGCCTGGCGCAAAGCCTGGGACTGGCCGTCATGGCAGAAGGCGTCGAGACCGAAGCCCAGCGCGACTTTCTGGCTCGACACGGTTGCGAAAACTATCAAGGCTACCTGTTTTGCAA
>DASUIO010000313.1:0-3803 GCA_036279755.1 Polaromonas sp.
ATTGGTGCCGGAGAGATGAATCGAACACCCGACCTTCTCATTACGAATGAGCTGCTCTACCGACTGAGCTACACCGGCACAAGCTTTCTATTATAGCTGGGAGTGATAGCGGGTTACCCGCTCGACTTCATTTTTTGAGCCCAGCATCACGCTGACGCGCTCGTGCAGCTTGGTGGGCTGGATATCGAGGATGCGCTGCTTGCCGTTGGTGGCGGCGCCGCCGGCCTGCTCGATCAGCCAGCTCATGGGGTTGGCTTCGTACATGAGGCGCAGCTTGCCGGCCTTTTCGGGCTCGCGCTTGTCCCAGGGGTACAGGAACACGCCGCCGCGGGTCAGGATGCGGTGGACATCGGCCACCATTGAGGCAATCCAGCGCATGTTGAAATCCTTGCCGCGCGGGCCTTCCTTGCCTTGCAGGCATTCGTCGATGTAGCGTTTGACCGGCGTGTCCCAGTGGCGCATGTTGCTCATGTTGATGGCAAATTCGCTGGTGTCTTTGGGAATCTGCACGTTTTCCTCGGTCAGCACAAAGGAGCCCTGCTCGCGGTCCAGCGTGAACATGGCCACGCCGTCCCCCACCGTGAGCACCAGGGTGGTTTGCGGGCCGTAGACGCAATAGCCGGCGGCGACTTGCTTGTTGCCGGCCTGCAAAAAGTCTTTTTCTTCGACACCGGCGTCACCCTCGGGCTTTTTCAGCACGCTGAAGATGGTGCCAATGCTGACGTTCACATCGATGTTGCTGGAACCGTCGAGCGGGTCGAACAGCAGCAGGTACTCGCCCTGGGGGTAGCGGTTGGGCACCACATAAATGCTGTCCATTTCTTCCGATGCCATGGCGGCCAGATGGCCGCCCCATTCATTGGCTTCGATCAGCACCTCGTTGGCGATGATGTCGAGTTTCTTTTGTATTTCGCCCTGCACGTTTTCGCTGTCGGCGCTGCCCATCACGTCGCCGAGCGCGCCCTTGTTGACGGCTTGGCTGATGCTTTTGCAGGCTCTGGCCACCACTTCAAGCAACAGGCGCAGCTCGGGCGGAATGTGGCCGTCAATGCGCTGCTGCTCAACCAGGTAGCGCGTGAGGGAAATTTTTTGGGACATAGGGAGGTTCAGGTCAGGTGGGTTAGTCGGCCAGTGCGCGTGTGACGACTTCCAGCGTGTCTTTGCTCAGGTCGGTCTTGGCGGCGACCCGGGCAATGGCTTCACGCGCTGCACTGCGGTAGGGCTCGGCCAGCTTGCGCCAGCGGTCGAGCGCGCGCGCCAGGCGAGCGGCAACCTGGGGATTGATGGCATCGAGCTCGATCACGCGCTCGCGCCAGAATTCGTAGCCAGCGGCGTCCAGGCGGTGAAACGCGGCCGGGTTGCCCTGGCAATAAGTGCTGATGACGCTGCGGGCGCGGTTGGGGTTGCGCAGACTGAAGTCGCCGTGCTTCATGAGCTGCTTGACCGCGGGCAGGATATTGCCGCCGCGATCGGGTGCGCTGGCTTGCAGGCTGAACCATTTGTCAATGACCAGCGCTTCGTTTTTGAACAGGGCATGAAAGCGTTGCAGCGCCTGGGCGGCCAGCGGGTGGCCGCTGGACACCAGGGCGGACAGGGCGTTGAAGCGGTCCGTCATGTTGCCAGCGTCCTTGAAGCGCTGCAAGGACTTGCCGGGCCAGACCGGGTCACCGCTTGACTGCGCTGCCAGGCACAGTTGCGTGAGCGCCATGCCCGCAAGGGCGCGGCGGCCTGAAGACACGGGGTCGGGTGTGTAGGCGCCGGTGTGATGGTTGGCCTCGTACACGGCTTCCCAGTCGGCGCTAAGCGCGGTGGCGAGTTGCTGGCGCATGGCTTCGCGCACCGCGTGAACGCGCTGGGGATCGACCACGTCAAGCTGCTCGGCCAGATAGGTTTCAGACGGCAGCGTCAGCACCAGTTCCTTGAAGGCCGCGTCCAGTGCCGGATGGCACAGCACCTGGTGCATGGCGCTGAGATAGGCCTCATCCAGCACGGCAGCGCCCGTGAGATCGGCACCTTCGGCTATAAATTTAATCGCGCGATTGACAGCCAGGCGCTGCCCGGCTTCCCAGCGGTTGAAGGGGTCGCTGTCGTGCGCCAACAGGTGCAGCAACTGGGCGTCGGTGTAGTCAAACTCCAGCACCACGGGGGCGGTGAAACCGCGCAAAATGGATGGAACGGGCTCGGCGTCGAGGTTGACAAAAGTCAGTGTCTGGCTGGCCTCGGTCAGCACCACGGTGCGGGTGCCTGTGACGGCGGCGGTTTCGCCAGCCAGTTGCAGCGGCACGTCCTGGCCATCCGCGCCCAGCAAGCCCAGGCCGACCGGAATGACGAACGGTTCCTTGACCGGCTGGCCCACAGTCGGTGCGCAGCGTTGCGCCAGCGTAAGGGTGTAGGTACGTGCGGCGGCGTTGTACACGCCTTGCGCCTGCACCCGTGGTGTGCCCGCCTGGCTGTACCAGCGCTTGAACTGCGGCAGCAGGCGCGCCAGATCAGACAGGGGGTTGGCATCCGCAATGGCTTGTGCAAAGTCGTCGCAGGTCACGGCCTGGCCGTCATGGCGCTCGAAGTACAGCGTCATGCCTTTGGCAAAACCGTCGCGGCCCACCAGCGTCTGCATCATGCGAACCACCTCGGCACCTTTTTCGTAAATGGTGACGGTGTAGAAGTTGCTGATTTCGATGTAGCTGTCGGGCCGCACGGGGTGTGCCATCGGGCCGGCGTCTTCAGGGAACTGGACGGTGCGCAGCACGCGCACGTCTTCAATGCGCTTGACGGCACGGGCGGAGGCTTCACCACAAAGGTCTTGTGAAAATTCCTGATCACGGAAGACCGTCAGGCCTTCCTTCAGGCTGAGCTGGAACCAGTCGCGGCAGGTCACGCGGTCGCCGGTCCAGTTGTGAAAGTACTCGTGGCCGACCACGCTTTCTATATTCGAGAAGTCGGCATCGGTGGCCGTGGCCTGGCTGGCCAGAACGTACTTGGTGTTGAAGATGTTCAGGCCCTTGTTTTCCATGGCGCCCATGTTGAAGTCGCTGGTGGCCACAATCATGAAGCGCTCAAGATCAAGCGACAGGCCGAAACGCGCTTCGTCCCAGGCCACCGCGTGCATCAGCGAGGTCATGGCGTACTCGGTCTTTTCGAGGTCGCCGGGGCGCACATAGACCTGGAGTACATGCTCTTTGCCCGCGCGTGAAGTGATGCGCTGCTCACGGCTGACGAGCTGGCCGGCCACGAGTGCAAACAGGTAGCTGGGCTTTTTGTGCGGGTCCACCCATTTGGCAAAATGGCGGCCTTCATTGCCCGGTCCCTCCAGCGCTCCGTGTTCCACCAGGTTGCCGTTGGACAGCAGCACCGGGTACCTGGCCTTGTCGGCGCGCAGCGTCACGGTGTAGCTGGCCATCACATCCGGGCGGTCCAGGAAGTAGGTGATGCGCCTGAAACCCTCGGCCTCGCACTGCGTGAAGAACGAATCATTGCTGACATACAGGCCCATCAGCTTGGTATTTTTGGCCGGGCAAGTAGTGGAAAAGATTTCCAGTTCAAAGGGCTCGGTGCCTTCGGGAAGGTTTTCCAGCACCAACTGGTTGCCCTCCATCTTGAACGAGGTTCCTTGCCCGTTGACCAGCACGCGGGCAAGGTTGAGCTCTTCACCGTCGAGCTTCAGGGCCTGCGCCGGCACGTCCGGGTTGCGGCGCAGCGTCATCTTGTTAAGGACGCGCGTTTTCAAAGGGTCCAGGTCAAAATACAGATCGACCGTGTCAATCCAGTAGGCGGGCGCAAGGTAGCTGGCGCGGTGGATGGCC
>DASUIO010000314.1:0-15333 GCA_036279755.1 Polaromonas sp.
ACAGGTAGCCGGCAATGAAGACCACGCCAAACATCAGCAAGCCTTCGTACAGCCAGCAGGCCATACGTCGGGGAAGTGAGGGTGTTTGAAGGCTGGATACTCTCAATTTTGTAGTGACAAGTAGGCGCTGCCCAATGGCGGCAGCAACGATTGATTGATAAAACCGGCCAACCAGCAGGCTGGCTGTGTTCAGCGCTGAGGTGCGGCGCCGGTGCCGCCGATGGCGGTTTCGCCCACACGCGGCGCTGTGGGGGAGGGGGGGGCCGCCGGTGCTCGAGGCGTGATTTTAGGCGCAGGCTTGGTGTCCGGTTTGTTGGCAAGAGAAGGAACTGCTGCCAACTTCTGCGGTGCCACGGGTTTGACCGCGGTGGCGGCTCCGGTTGGCTTGGGGCTGGCCTTGGCCGCCAGCTTCTGTTTTTCTTCAGCGCTCAGCGCTTGGTAAGCCTGCCATTTGGCTTTTTTCTCGTCTGGTGTCAACTCCTTGGACAGCTCCTTGGTTTTGCCAAAGTTAAGCCGTGCCTGGGCGCGTTGCTGAGGACTGAGGCTGACCCACTCGTTCATGCGGCTGTGCATGGTGGCCTGCCCTTCCGGCGACAGCGAAGGATAATTTTTGGAAATTTCCAACCATTTGCGCTTTTGCGCCTCACTGATCGTGTTCCAACTCATGGCCAAGGGCTTGAGCGCCTGCTGCTGCACGGGGGTGAGTTCTGACCAGGAAGGACGGGAGGCGACAGGCTTGGCGAACGGCTTGCCAGTTGTTGGGGCGCTGGTAGGCGCTACCGGTTTGGCGACCTGTGCAAAACTGAAAGCAGGCAACGCCAGCAGGCCGGCCAGCAGCAACCCAAGCGGCATCGCCCGATACGTTAAAAACGGGAAACGTCCGAGGGACCGTTGCATAGATAAAAAAGCTGCTCGCGCAATCATGGGACAGTCAGGGCTTTGTGTGGTGCGGCACTTCAGCGTGTGGCTTTGAGAAATTGAACGAAACCGGGATCTGCGAACGCGGCCGGGGGCAGCTCATCGGTCAGTAGCGCCACATCGACCTCGGCCACTTCCTGGGCGCGCTTGTCGTTTTGAATCGAATTGATGGCCAGCAGGCCGACGACCAGCGCAATCAGCGGTACCACCGAGCCGATACGGGCCCACCAACTCAAGCCATCATCGGAGCCCCAGGTCAGGGCAGCGCTGCCGCCGCTGTTGACCACGCTGGCAGAGGTTTCCACCTTTGCAATTTTTCGCTTGGAAATCGCCTGAACGCGCGCGGCACGCAGGCGTTCCGAAATGTTGTAAGGCAGATCTGCCGCACCGGCGGACAGGTAAGACGCAGTTTTCAGGCCGAAACGGTCTTGCAGTATTGCTGCTTTTTTTTGTAGTGAATTAGTCATAGTTTTATACCTTTGGCGCTCAGGGCTTTACTGAGGGTGTGAACAGCGCGGGAACAATGTGTTTTGACACTACCTTCCGAACAACCCATGGCAGCAGCCGTTTCAGCCACATCCATTTCCTCCCAGTAACGCATCAGAAAGGCTTCCCGTTGACGACCGGGCAGTTCCTTTATTTCCAATTCGATCTCACGAAATATTTGAGCCCGTTCTGTGGCATCCTGAGCACTTTCAGTACCTTCAGAGTTGGTCAGTGTCTCTAAAGTTTCCAGAAGATCAAAATCTCCGTCTTCTCCCGGCGACGCAAAGTCGCTCATATTGGAGAAAAGGGCGTTTCGGGTCTTGCGGCGGCGAAACCAGTCCAGCGTGGTGTTTGACAAAATCCGCTGAAACAACATGGGCAGTTCCGCTGCGGGCTTGTCGCCATAGTGCTGCGCCAGTTTCATCATGCTGTCCTGAACGATATCGAGAGCAGCTTCTTCATCCCGAACGTGATAAATGCTACGTTTAAAAGCCCGTTTTTCAACGCTTTTCAGGAAGTCAGAAAGTTCTTGTTCGGTTGCCAACGGTTAGGGTTCCGGTTTGTCCAGCGCTGCAATTATTGTGGTTTGCGGGTACCGTGTTTCATGCACATCAGCATGCAACTAAAGGATACAGCCTGAAAATTATCGCATTATCGTTGACGCCAGCTGGCGTTTTTTCAACCTGTTCTGGCATTGTCCAACGCGGAATGTCATAATATGCAACGCAATTTATAAAAGCAAACGGGTCATGACTCGGCGGATTATGTTTCCGCTTATGGTTTTGGCCTCAAGTCTCGACGCCGCTTCACAAGAGTGGGCGAAGAGGCACCCAAGGTATTTCGTTAGAGAAATTCACAAAGGTTGATCATGGAAGTCTCAAAGGCGGAACTTGCTTCCGCAGCCGCCGCAGCGGCATCTACTCATACAAATTCTCAGGAACTCCGCGGCGCGGAAATCCTCGTGAAGGCGCTTCAGGCCGAGGGTGTCAAGCATGTCTGGGGTTATCCGGGCGGTGCCGTCCTCCATATTTACGACGCTTTTTACAAGCAGGACTCGATCCAGCACATTTTGGTGCGCCATGAGCAGGCTGCGGTGCACGCCGCCGATGGCTATGCGCGTGCAACCGGGAATGTCGGCGTAGCCTTGGTCACCTCTGGACCAGGCGTGACGAATGCCGTGACCGGTATTGCGACGGCCTATATGGACAGCATCCCGATGGTCATCATCACGGGTCAGGTGCCAACGAATGCAATTGGTCAGGATGCGTTCCAGGAATGCGATACCGTGGGCATTACCCGACCCATCGTCAAGCACAATTTTCTGATCAAGGATGTGCGCCAGATGGCCGACACCCTGAAAAAGGCGTTCTACATCGCCAGGACTGGCCGGCCAGGTCCTGTGGTGGTGGACATTCCCAAAGACGTTTCCTTCAACAAGACGCTTTACACCGGGTATCCGAAGACTGTTGAAATGCGTTCCTACAATCCGGTGCGCAAAGGCCATGGCGGGCAAATTCGCAAAGCCTTGCACTTGCTGATGGCGGCGAAGCGGCCCTATATTTACACCGGCGGAGGCGTGTTGCTCAGCAATGCCTCGCAGGAGCTGCGCACCCTGGTTGACATGCTGGGTTATCCCTGCACCAACACGCTGATGGGCTTGGGCGCCTATCCGGCCAGCGACAAAAAATTCCTCGGCATGCTGGGCATGCACGGCACTGTTGAAGCCAACAATGCGATGCAGCACTGTGATGTGTTGCTAGCCGTCGGTGCCCGTTTCGACGATCGTGTGATTGGCAGCCCCAAGCACTTTGCCCAAAACGAACGCAAGATCATTCACATTGATATTGACCCGTCAAGCATTTCCAAGCGCGTGAAAGTTGATATTCCGATTGTGGGCGATGTGAAAGACGTGCTGACCGAGTTGATCGCCATGATCAGGGAGTCGGGTCTCAAGCCAGATGCCAATGCCTTGGGCGGCTGGTGGGACACGATCGAAGGCTGGCGTAAGCGGGACTGCATGAAATACAGCCTCGGCAAAGGCGATGTGATCAAGCCGCAGTATGTGGTCGAAACGCTGTGGAATCTGACCAAGGACGCCGACACCTACATCACATCGGACGTAGGGCAGCATCAAATGTGGGCCGCGCAGTACTACAAGTTTGACGAGCCGCGCCGCTGGATCAACTCCGGTGGCCTGGGCACCATGGGCGTCGGCATTCCTTATGCCATGGGTATCAAGCTGGCCAAGCCCGACTCGGAAGTGTTCTGCATTACCGGTGAAGGTTCGGTGCAAATGTGCATCCAGGAACTTTCGACCTGCCTGCAATACAACACGCCGATCAAAATCGTGTCACTCAACAACCGCTACCTGGGCATGGTTCGCCAGTGGCAGGAAGTGGAATACGCCGGCCGTTACAGCAGCAGCTACATGGACGCACTGCCCAATTTTGTGAAGCTGGCGGAAGCCTATGGGCATGTCGGTATGCTGATCGAAAAGCCGCAGGATGTGGAGCCGGCGCTTCGCGAAGCCCGCAAGCTCAAGGACCGCACCGTTTTCATGGATTTCCGCACGGATCCTACGGAAAACGTCTTCCCGATGGTGCGAGCTGGCAAGGGCATTACGGAAATGCTGCTGGGGTCTGAAGACCTGTAAACCGCCCAAGTCCATTAATTCACCAATCACCGTCAACCGACGAATCTATTGCCTGCCAAGCCTGCGCATTACCGTGCGCAGGGGAGGGCAGCGAAAAGAGGAATCTTCTTATGAAACACGTTATTGCAGTTTTACTGGAAAACGAGCCCGGCGCTCTTTCCCGTGTCGTCGGTCTGTTCTCGGCCCGCGGCTACAACATTGAAAGCCTGACCGTTGCACCGACTGAAGATGCGAGTCTGTCCCGCATGACCATTCAGACCACCGGATCTGACGATGTGATCGAGCAGATCACCAAGCACCTGAACCGCTTGATTGAAGTTGTGAAGGTGGTCGACCTGACCGAAGGCGCTTACACAGAGCGCGAGCTCATGATGGTCAAGGTGCGCGCGGTCGGCAAAGAGCGCGAAGAGATGAAGCGCATGGCTGATATATTCCGCGGGCGGATTATTGACGTGACCGAAAAGAGTTACACGATTGAACTGACGGGCGACCAATCCAAAAACGATGCGTTTCTGGAAGGTCTTGATCGCAGTGCAATCCTGGAAACGGTGCGAACCGGTTCAAGCGGCATTGGCCGTGGCGAGCGAATTCTGAGAGTTTGAAGTTGCCGGTAAAGGCAACGCTTGCGGTGCTTTTGCCGGATTTTTTTTGATCTATTTGTGATTATTTAGGAGCGAGTGATGAAAGTTTTTTACGACAAAGATTGCGATTTGAGCTTGATCAAGGGCAAAACGG
The DNA here is from genome assembly GCA_036279755.1 of Polaromonas sp. Classification (GTDB taxonomy): domain Bacteria; phylum Pseudomonadota; class Gammaproteobacteria; order Burkholderiales; family Burkholderiaceae_C; genus Polaromonas. Next base: position 4,793 of record DASUIO010000314.1, read on the forward strand.
TTGCCATCATCGGCTACGGTAGCCAGGGTCACGCGCACGCGCAAAATTTGAACGACAGCGGCGTGAAAGTGGTTGTCGGTCTGCGCAAAGGCGGTGCCTCATGGTCCAAGGTCGAAAAAGCCGGCTTGCAGGTTGCTGAGGTGGCTGACGCGGTCAAAGCCGCTGATGTGGTGATGGTGTTGTTGCCCGATGAGCAGATTGGTGCGGTTTACAAGAACGATATTGCTCCGCACATCAAGCCGGGCGCATCGCTGGTTTTTGCGCATGGCTTCAACGTGCACTACGGCTGTGTGATTCCACGTGCCGACCTCGACGTCTGGATGGTCGCCCCCAAGGCGCCGGGCCACACCGTGCGCAACACCTATACGCAAGGTGGCGGCGTGCCTCACCTCGTGGCTGTGCATCAGGACAGGTCTGGCAAAGCGCGTGATCTGGCCCTGAGCTACGCCATGGCCAATGGTGGCGGCAAGGCTGGCATCATTGAAACCAACTTCCGTGAAGAAACTGAAACCGACCTGTTCGGTGAACAGGCTGTGCTGTGCGGCGGCACCGTTGAACTCATCAAAGCGGGTTTCGAGACCCTGGTGGAAGCCGGATATGCGCCGGAAATGGCTTACTTCGAGTGCCTGCACGAGCTCAAGCTGATCGTTGACTTGATCTACGAAGGCGGCATTGCCAACATGAACTACTCGATCTCCAACAACGCCGAGTATGGCGAGTACGTGACCGGCCCGCGCATCGTGACCGAAGACACCAAAAATGCCATGCGCGCGGTGCTCAAGGACATCCAGACGGGCGAATACGCCAAGAGCTTCCTGTTGGAAAACCAGGCCGGTGCACCGACTCTCCTGAGCCGTCGCCGTTTGACATCGGAGCATCAGATTGAGCAAGTGGGTGAGAAGCTCCGCGCCATGATGCCCTGGATCGCCAAAAACAAGCTCGTTGACCAGACGCGTAACTGATTTCGTATCTAATCAGGCCTTGTCCTGCAAGAAGCCGCGCAAAGTTCTTGTGCGGCTTTTTTCATGACGGGGCAAACCTGTCAGGGGCTATAGCCATATTGCATTGGTCCGGACAACTGACTTGGTGTCCTTGAATGCTCAATAATCAAAGGACACCCTGTGTAACATGGGGTGTTCCCTGGTTTTGTTCCCGGGTTATTATGTGCTATTGAATTAGTAGCTATGTGCGAGCACCAGTTGTGCTTCAGGAGTATTTTTTATGCATGATGGCGAGGAATCCACTTCAGTGACCCAAGAGGTCGTGCCACGCAAGCGTCGCAAAGGCATTTACATATTGCCCAATTTGTTCACCCTGGCTGCGCTATTTGGTGGTTTTTATGCCATCGTCATGGCCGTGAATGGACGTTTTGACCAGGCCGCCATCGGTGTGTTTTCTGCCATGGTGCTCGACAGCCTGGACGGTCGCATCGCCCGCTTGACCAATACCCAAAGTGCCTTTGGCGAGCAGATGGACTCACTGTCGGATATGGTGTCTTTCGGGGCGGCACCCGCACTGATTGCCTATGTTTGGGCCCTGACCAGTTTAGGGCGATGGGGCTGGGTCGGCGCCTTTGTCTACTGCGCCTGCGCTGCGCTGCGCCTGGCTCGCTTTAACGTCAATACCGCAGTCGTTGACAAACGCTTTTTCCAGGGCCTGCCTTCGCCAGCGGCAGCGGCCCTGGTGGCCGGTTTTATCTGGTTGATGACCGATGCAGGCATCAGCGGTCTGGACATGCGCTGGCAGACTTTCGGCCTGACGCTGTACGCCGGCTTGACGATGGTCACCAATGTGCCGTTCTATAGCTTCAAGGACGTGCAGATGAAGCGTAGCGTCCCATTCGTGGTCATCGTGTTGATTGCCTTGGGAATTGCTGTGATCAACATTGATCCACCGACGGTGATGTTTGCCTTGTTTGTGCTGTATGGCTTGTCGGGTTACGTGCTGTATGGCTGGCGCAAGGCCAAGGGCCAGCAGACCAGCGTCATTTCAACCTCTACCGAAGAGCCGGACGAGCGCGGTCTTCATAAATAAATTGTGCTATATTTTGGCCATGAACCGAATTTCGCTAGTGCTACTGCTATCTGCCAACGGGCGGAGACGGTAGCACACGCGTACACCTGATCCAACGGCCCGTTTGCACCAGCAACGGGCCGTTTTTGTTTTTGGGTTGCTGGTTTTTAAATTGTCATCTATGTGGAGAACCCCCCGTGACTGAAAAGCTCATTATTTTTGATACTACCTTGCGCGACGGCGAGCAGTCACCAGGCGCCTCCATGACCAGGGATGAAAAGCTGCGAATTGCCCGCCAGCTGGAGCGACTGAAGGTTGACGTCATAGAAGCAGGCTTTGCCGCCAGCTCCAACGGAGATTTTGAATGTGTCAAGGCCATCGCAGAAGTGGTCAAGGATTCCACCATCTGCTCGCTGGCCCGCGCCAATGATCGCGATATTTCCCGTGCTGCTGAAGCTCTGAAACCTGCCAAATCCGGACGCTTGCACCTGTTTCTGGCGACCAGTCCACTGCACATGGAAAAGAAGTTGCGCATGACGCCTGACCAGGTGTTTGAACAATCCAAACTTTCGGTGCGTTTCGCGCGCAATCTCATGGCAGACATCGAGTTCAGCCCAGAAGATGCTTACCGCTCCGATCCGGACTTTCTGTGCCGGGTTATCGAAGCTGTGATCAGCGAAGGCGCGACCACCATCAATGTGCCAGACACCGTGGGCTACGCCATCCCCGAGCTCTACGGCAATTTCATCAAGAACCTGCGCGAGCGGATTCCTAACAGCGACAAAGCCGTCTGGTCGGTTCACTGCCATAACGATCTCGGCATGGCTGTCGCCAACTCCCTGGCGGGTGTGAAGATTGGCGGCGCCCGGCAGGTGGAATGCACCATCAACGGTTTGGGCGAACGTGCAGGCAATTGCTCGCTCGAAGAAGTGGTGATGGCCTTAAAGACGCGCAAGGACTACTTTGACCTCGACGTCGGCATCGATACCCGGCACATTTTGGCAGCCAGCCGCCTGGTCAGCCAGATCACCGGTTTTGTGGTGCAACCCAACAAGGCCGTGGTGGGCGCAAACGCCTTCGCCCATGCTTCCGGTATTCACCAGGACGGCGTACTCAAGGCGCGCGACACTTACGAGATCATGCGTGCGGAAGATGTGGGCTGGAGCACCAACAAGATCGTCATGGGCAAGTTGAGCGGCCGCAATGCGTTCAAGCAGCGATTGCAGGAGCTGGGCGTCGTGATGGAAAGCGAAGCAGACATCAACAACGCGTTCATCAAGTTCAAAGACCTCGCGGACCGGAAAAGCGAAATTTTTGACGAAGACATCCTTGCTTTGGTGAGCGATGAAAGCGTCACCCATGAAAATGAACAGTACGGTTTTGTTTCTTTGTCGCAGTGCAGCGAAACCGGCGAGCGTCCCCATGCGCGCGTTGTTTTTACCGTGGGTGGCAAGGAAGTCAAAAGTGAGTCAGACGGCAATGGCCCCGTCGATGCCTCCCTCAAAGCGATCGAATCACACGTCAAAAGCGGTGCGGAAATGGTGTTGTATTCGGTGAACGCCATCAGCGGATCTACAGAAAGCCAGGGAGAGGTGACGGTGCGTTTGCAAAATAGCGGACGTGTCGTGAACGGCATGGGCGCCGACCCCGACATTGTGGTGGCGTCGGCCAAGGCCTACCTTAGCGCGTTGAACAAACTCCAAAGTAAAGCTGATCGCGTTGCCGCGCAGGGGTGATGCATAAGGTCATTAGAATAAGTCTTTTATATTCAATGACTTACGGAGCTTTTCTAGGAAAAATGATGGTGCGAGCCATTAAACGCATCAGAATTTAATGCGGTTTTAGGAAAGTCACGCAAGTTTTTGATATTGCGTGACTTTTTCTATTTGTATACACTCCAGTCGTCCTTATCATTGCAACCCAAAGCAGGCAACATCCACCATGTTCAACCAGATTTTCAATCGCGCATTAAAAATCGTTGGATTTTTGGCTCTATTTGCCGCGTTGGCAGTGCCGGTTGCCAATGCGACAACGGCCAAACGCGTGATTGTGAAAAAGCAGCACGCCACAAAAACGTCGGCGTCCAAAAAAGTTGTCTCAACACGTAAAAGTGTCCGGTTTGTAGCGGGTACCAAGCATAGGACCATCATTCGCGCTATTGCTATTGTGCCGGCGACACCTTCTTTCGGCCAGATTGCCGGCCTGCATAGTGCGCAGGATTCGCTGGAGCTGAAATCCAGCGTGGCGTTGGTCATTGACCAGGACACGAGGGAAGTGCTGTTCAGTAAAAATGACCACGCGGTACTGCCCATTGCCTCGCTGACCAAATTAATGACCGGCGTCATCATCAGCGGCGCCAAGTTGCCCATGGATGAAATGATTACGGTGGCGCAAGACGACGTGGATACCGAAAAACACAGCAGCTCGCGGCTCAGGGTCGGCACCACGCTCTCACGCGGCGAATTGTTGCACCTTGCCCTGATGTCCAGCGAAAACCGTGCAGCGCACGCCTTGGGTCGAACCTATCCCGGTGGCCTGGCAACGTTTGTCAGCCTGATGAACGCCAAGGCCAAGATGCTGGGCATGAATGACACCAGCTATGCGGAGCCTACCGGCTTGTCCAGTCGTAATCAGTCCAGCGCGCAGGACTTGGCCACATTGGTCAATGCCGCGCATGGCGACCCTGTGCTGCGCGAGTTGACTACCTCTACGGGATTCCAGGTTGCAGTAGGTCGCCAGACACTGCAGTACAACAACACGAACCGATTGGTGAAGAACCCGGATTGGGATATTGGACTGCAGAAAACCGGCTACATCTCTGAAGCCGGTCAATGCCTTGTGATGCAGACCAAAATTGCGGGTCGCAAGCTGATCATGGTTTTTCTCGATTCCGCAGGCAAGCTCAGTCGTTTGGGTGATGCTGAGCGGGTGCGTCGCTGGGTGGAGTCCAATCCCGTGACCGAGCCCAAGGTGAAGATCAGTGCTTCGACCCATCAGATAGACGGGTAGCGGGTTGCCTCTTCGCGCTATAGCCTGAATCCAGCTTCTGCGCTATCGACCTGTCTTCGCTATGGTATTAATAGCGACATGCGGCTAGGGCAGGTGCAGCGATCAGCTTCTTATTTACTTGTGTTTATAGCCGAGCGCGGCTGAAATCTCGTTGGCGGTTGCCTGCAGCTTGGGTAGCCAGTGCTCATCAAGTCGGTCGGCGGGGGCTGAAATAGACAAACCTGCCACCAGCCTGCTCTGGTCGTCATAGATGCCAGCGGCCATACAACGTACGCCCAACTCCAACTCTTCATTATCGCGCGCGATGCCATATTGCCGTGCTTTGGAAAGTTCGCGTTCCAGTACCGGTAACTGGGTGATGCTGTTGCGGGTCTGCCCAGACAGGCCCGTGCGTGTGGCATAGGCGCGCAAGCGTTGCGGGTCGTCAGAAGCCAGAAACAGCTTGCCCACGGAAGTCAAATGTAGCGGCGCCCGGCCGCCGATGGCTCGCACCACCTGCATGCCAGACCGCTCGCTGTAGGCGCGTTCGACATATACAATTTCGTCGCCCTGGCGCATGCTCAGGTTGACGGGTTGCTGGGTGAGCTTGTGCAGCTCGCGCATGGGCGCAAGGGCTGCATCGCGCACATTCAAACGGGCCTTGACAAGGTTGCCCAGCTCCAAAAAGCGCATGCCCAGCCGATAGTTTCCCGCGATCGGACGGTCTACAAGACGTCCTATCGCCAGATCGTTCAGGATACGGTGCGCCGTCGAAGGGTGGAGCCCTGATTTTTCACTGATCTCTTTGAGCGATACAGCCTCTTCATGATCTGCCAGAATTTCGATCAAGGTGAAGATGCGTTCAATGACTTGAACGGTTGGGATTGCAGGAATGGCGAGATCGGAATTTTTCATGTGCAGACTTTCTGCATCAAATTTTACGCTGTGAAATATTAAAGCATCTGCAAATGCAGTTTCTTTAGGTATTGCCTTGCCTCTGATTGGGAAGTTCGCCTTGGCTTGTGGTCGCAGCGTTATCGGAATGCACCCACTGGCCATCGACTAATAGCTCATTGGGTCTGAATCCCGTCTTGTAATTCATCTTTTGGCTTTGGGCGATCCAGTAGCCCAAATACACGTAAGGCAGGTGGAGACGCCTGGCTTGCTCTATTTGCCAGAGCACGCCATAGCTGCCGTAGCTGGCTTGGTCGTCAGGCTCATAAAACGTGTAAACCGCGGAAATGCCGTCTTCCAGCACGTCAAGGATAGCGACCATTTTGAGTGCGCCAGCCTCACCATTGGTCAGGCTCTCACGAAACTCCACCAAGCGCGAGTTCACGCGGCTTTGCAGCAGGAATTGCGTGTACTGGTCAATGCTGTCATGGTCCATGCCGCCCCCGGCGTGGCGCCCGCTTTGGTAGCGCAGGTAGAGCTCGTAATGCTCTGGCATGAAACATAGTTTGAGGATGCGCGCATTCAGCGTCTGGTGTCGTTTCCAGGCACGGCGCTGGCTACGGTCTGCTTTAAAGCTGTTGACAGGCACGCGAAGCGGCACACAGGCCTGGCATCCGTCGCAGCAAGGGCGGTAGGTAAACATGCCGCTGCGCCGGAACCCATTGATCACGAGGTCCGAATACGCGTCGTTGTGGATGAGATGACTGGGAGTAGCGACCTGGGAGCGGGCCTGCTTGCCAGGCAGGTAACTGCAGGGGTAGGGCGCCGTTGCATAAAACTGCAGGGTTTGCAGGGGAAGGTCTTTGAGGTGCGTCACGGTAGTGTCGGCGTTCTCGATGTCAAAATTTGATTCCAGTATACGGGTTCGAACCGCCAGGCAGGAGCGGTTTTACCAACGGTCTGGCCGAGGTGGGATGTGAACTCGGTGCGACTGATTTCAGCGGCTCCCAGCGACGCCAGATGCCGGGTGTTTTGCTGGCAATCGATCATCGGGATCTGCTGGGCACGGCAAAAAGCCACCAGTGCAGCCAGTGCTATCTTGGAGGCGTCGCGTCGGTGGGCGAACATGGACTCACCAAACACCATGCGTCCCAAGTTGACGCAATACAGGCCTCCAATGAGTTCACCGTCTGCCCAGACTTCCACACTGTGGGCATGTCCGGTGCGATGCAAGGCACTGTAGGCCCGCACCATGTCGGGAACGATCCAGGTGCCCGGCTGGCCTGCGCGGGGTTTGCTGGCACAGGCGTTGATGACGTCCTCGAAAGCGCTGTCAAACCTTATCTCGCACCCCGGATCGTCCAGAAAATGCATCAGGCTCTTGCGTAAGGAGCGGTGCAACTTGAAGTTGTGGGTCTGCAGCACCATGCGAGGGTCAGGGCTCCACCACAGTACAGGCTGACCCGGGCTGAACCAGGGAAAAATTCCCAGCGAGTAAGCCTGCACCAGTGTAGGTACATCCAGCGCTCCGCCAGCCGCCAGCAGGCCAGCCGCGGCATCGTTGTGGCCCCGGGCGCTGTCCAGTGGCGGAAAACTCTCCCCGGCAGCAAGCCAGGGTAAGGGGCGCGGTGGTTTTTCCATGATTCAGGAGGTCATTGGCATGAATAGGCTAAAAACGGATGTGCCTTATCAGGCGTCTGTAGATGGTAGCCGAGCCAGCAGCTTCAGCGGGCTCTGTGAACGGGAGTTGCAGAAGGCACCTTTTGATTAGGCGCTATATATTTAATAGCTTAATTTGAGATGGCCCGGAGAAAAAAACGGGCTGTCGCCATGTTTTTTTGAAAGCGATCAAAGCTGTGATGTTGCCCTCGCTTGCGACGAAGGTATTTTTGAGAAGGCCCGGTACGAGAATGTGAAGAAATTAACGCTATAATTCGAGGCTGTATTCCTCAATAGCTCAGTTGGTAGAGCGCCGGACTGTTAATCCGTAGGTCCCTGGTTCGAGCCCAGGTTGAGGAGCCAAAAACAAGAAACGAATCAAGCACTTACGAGAAATCGGCAAGTGCTTTTTTCATGTCTGGGCTGGTCTATGGACACTCTGTGGTTTCTGCATTGGTTCGGTGGGGGAGTCGAAAATATGGTCGCTCCCGTCTGCCATCACTCAACCTCTGTCATTTTGACGATTTCCAGTAGAAATCACACGTGATGCGTTTGCCGCCCTTGTCCACTCTCTGGAGTGGGTCCTTCTGGACACTGGTTCTAATCACTTTGTGGTTGTCGCTCATTCCAGCAGATCAAGTACCGTCAGCCTTCCACTTCTGGGACAAAGCACAACACGCATTGGGTTTTGCCGGATTGGCGTTTTTAGGCCTGATGGCGTATCCGGACCGAATCCGTTTGCTGATGTTTGGCTTGATGCTGTTTGGTGCCGGTATCGAGTGCGCCCAGTGGATGACTGGCTGGCGGCAAGGTGATTGGCAAGACTGGGTTGCTGACTGTGTAGGATTGGTGATGGGTGCGGTGGCCTGGCGTTTGACGCGCTTGTTGATCAGGATACGACGCTGGCGCTAGTCCAATTGGAGCACTCAGCTTCGGCTGATCGCCCCGCTAAACGTGAAACACGTGCAATTACCGAAAGAAAAAAATGTTTGATAAAAGCGGCCAATGGATACGCCTTGAAACGTTCGACGATTTTGACAACGGCCTGTCAGATCTAATTGACCTCTGGTCCAGTACCTCAAAGACGGCAACCAAAGCCATCAAAGAATCAGCACTCGCTCATTTCAAAGAAGACTTGGAAGCGGCTGTACTCAAATGGATCGACAACAAAGCCAAGTCCAAAAAATACGCTTCCATTGGTGAAGAGTTAGCTGAGTTTGAAGAAGTACTGAAGGAAGGCTCAGACGTTGCCGTTGAAGCCGACAGCAACGCCCCTGCGGCGCCTGTGGTGCCTGCCAAGACTAAAAAGAAGGCGTGATAGAGGAACGAAGTGCATCTTTCCGGTTGATCTGGCGCAACAGGCGTCCGGCGTATTCAAGGTACATTGCCTGATGCTCACGCATTGACGACTTGGGCCGCAAGCAAAAGGAACCTGGAATGATGCACTATGGATACAACGGACTCATTGGCGTGCTGGTGCTCGCTGGGGACATTTGGGCCATTCTCAACATTTTCCAAAGCTCGGTATCCAACGAAAAAAAATTGATCTGGATAATCGCGGTCGTGTTGCTGCCCGTTCTGGGTCTGCTGCTGTGGTACTTCCTTGGGCCGCGCAACGGCAGGTCGGGCTAGCAGGACGGTAGACACAATGAAAAAGGGCAGGGCTCATAACGAACCCTAGCCCTTCTAGGTGCTTCCTCAAGTATGGGAAACGTCATGACGGCAAACCGTCAGTCAGGTGTGAGCGTAAGTGTGGTCCATGGTCATGCATGAGGCTCCTTCACCGAGGATAAAGACTCGGTCACGGGGAAATTCTGCGCCAGATTTTCTGAGCAGTCAACGTCGAAAATTTGGAAAAGGTCTGCGTGTCATAACAACTTTCGCAAAACTCCACGTCTTGCTCAGCGACACTCGATCCAGTCACCGATGCGGATGCAGAGTTTTCCAGTGGGATCAATCAGAGTCGCGCCCGTGCCGTTGTAACGGTTCCCGAGATTGTCCCAGCAGCCACCCGCATCACATGTCGTAAGCGCGCTCGGCGCGCTGGGAATCACAATTGTTGGGGCTGCAGGTGCAGCCTTGACCGGCGCATCGGCTTTGCGGTCTGCGCCGATTGAGATGGGTTCCTGGAAAGTCGGTGTCCTACCTGACCCTGTATAACACCCATGGAGAACCCGATTCTTGGCATCCGCAGGTGCGTCCACATTGCTACCGCGGACAGCGGCATCGTAGTCTCGCATCGCATCATTGCACGTCTGCAAACTGGCTTTTGGTATTGGCTCATGAGAGTACGCAGCCAAACAGGCCGTTGCCAACAACATGGCAATGACAATCCGCGTTTTCATTGTCAATACCTGTGATCAAACATATGGCAAGTCTACGACGACAAGACGACATGCGCGGCCTTTCCAAGACAGGCCTGCCAAGAGTTGTCCCTCGCTACGAAGTCCAGTTGACACGCGCAGGAAAATGCGCAAGGCGGTGTTGAGTGCAGCCCCGTCACGCTGCAGAAAATAGCGCAGACGCTTGGGTACCGACAGCACCCACTGGCGCACGGGCGGGCTGCTTTGGAAGATCACGGTGACTTCGCTGCGCATGGCTACCTCGACCTTAGAACAGGACGCACCAGCATGGACACCGCCGTCCGATCCGGCAATCGGCTAAAACCCGAGCGCCAGGACGCCAATTAGCCGCCACGAATTATTTGCGGCCCAGTTGCGCCGGCGCGGTTAAATCCCACTTGGGCAAGGCACCGCCCACGGCCCGGGGCGAAGCCGGGGCCGTGCGCGGCGCTTGCGCCCGGCCGTTCTGCCTTTCTCCGGCCAAGCTGTCTTCGCCGCCCGAAAAAACGGCTGTGCCGGCCTTTTCAGGCGTCGTGGTGACCGAACCGGCGAAATGCAGGCTGGCCAGATCCCGCGCCAACTGAGCCGGCGCCAGCCAAGTGCGCCGCTGCAAGGCTGCAAAATCACCTGCGTCAAGCGACAGCT
>DASUIO010000315.1:0-5009 GCA_036279755.1 Polaromonas sp.
TCTTCTTCAGTCCAGGCGAACAAGGTCACCAGTTGCTGCCCCGTCACGCCTTGGCGCTCATCAAAATCGGGCAGGGTGCTGCGTTGTGCAAACTTGTTCCAGGGGCAAATCAGCTGGCAGTCGTCACAGCCGTAAATGCGGTTGCCCATCAAGGGGCGAAGCTCCAGCGGGATCGGCCCGGCGTGTTCAATCGTCAGGTAAGAAATGCAACGCCGTGCGTCGAGCCTGTAGGGCGCAATGATGGCCTGCGTGGGGCACACGTCAATGCAGGCGCTGCAAGTGCCGCAGTGCTGCGTCACCGGCTCGCTGGGCGGCAACGCCACATCCACATAAATTTCACCGAGAAAAAACATCGATCCCGCTTCGCGGTTCAGCAGCAACGTGTGCTTGCCGCGCCAGCCCTGCCCACTGCGCGCCGCCAGCTCGGCTTCGAGCACAGGCGCCGAATCGGTGAAGGCGCGGTGACCCAGTTTTTCCACATGCATGGCAATCCGCTCGCTGAGTTTTTGCAGGCGGGCGCGCATCATCTTGTGATAATCGCGACCGCGGGCGTACACCGAGACGATGCCCTCGGTGGGCCGCTCGAGGCGACTAAACTCCACAGCTTGCCATTGTTCCGGCCTGGCCAGCGCGATGGGGCTGGACAGGGACGGGGATGCCGGCAAATAATCCATGCGTGCCGTGATGACACTCACGGTGCCCGGGATCAACTCGGCCGGCCGCGCCCGTTTAAGCCCGTGCGCCGCCATGTAATGCATGTCACCATGAAAGCCCGCTGCCAGCCAGGCCGATAATCCCGGCTCGGCTGACGATAAATCAACGCCAGCGATGCCAATTTGCGAAAATCCAAGCTCGCGCGCCCAAGTTTGAATTTGAGAAACGAATTGATGACTGTTCAGGACCATCCGCTGATTGTAAAAAATATGAACTGGCAGGACGAGGCCGAGACGGAGGCCTTTGCGCAGGCACTGGCCCGGCAGCCAGCGATTGGCCGCGCATTGATTGAGTTGCAAGGTGATCTTGGCGCAGGCAAAACCACATTTGTCCGCCACCTTCTCAAGAGCCTCGGTGTGGAGGGTCGCATCAAAAGCCCCACCTATGCCGTGGTGGAACCCTACACACTGGCCGCCTCGAATTTAAATATCTGGCACTTCGATTTTTACCGCTTCAATGATCCGCGTGAGTGGGAAGAAGCCGGGTTTCGCGATATTTTTGCCAGCCCCGGGCTCAAGCTGGTCGAATGGCCAGAAAAGGCGGGCGACCATCTGCCGCAGCCAGACCTGCTGATCCATATAGAAATGCTGGCCAACGAATCCCGCGCCATCACGCTGACAGCGCATACCCCCACGGGTGCGGAGCTGCTGACTTGAAGAACACCATGGCACACCTCAACCGGCGCAGCGCCTTGCAGTTGGGCAGCGTGGTCCTCTTGCTGGGCGTGCAGCAGATCGCTCACGGTGCCACGATCATCGCGGTGCGCGTCTGGCCTTCCAAAGACTACACACGGCTGACCATCGAGTCGGATGGCGAGATCAAGGCACGGCAGTTCTTTGTGGCCGAGCCGCCGCGCCTGGTGGTTGACATTGAAGGCATTGACCTGATCCCGGCCTTGCGCGAGTTGGTGGCCAAGGTGAAATCGGACGATCCGAATATTTCAGGCATTCGCGTCGGCCAGAACGCGCCCGGCGTGGTACGGCTGGTGATGGACCTTAAAAAAGCCATGCTGCCGCAAGTATTCACCCTGCCGCCCGTGGCGGCTTACCAGTACCGGTTGGTGCTTGATCTCTACCCGGCGCAAGCCGTCGATCCGCTGGAGGCCCTGATTGCTGAACGGCTCGGAGGCAGACCGTCAGGGGAAAGCCCCGCCGCGGACGCGAACGACGACCCACTCGGCAATCTGATGGCGCAGCAATCCGGCAAGTCGCCCTCAAGCGCTGGCAAGCCGGCGGACAACATACCCCCGGCAGAAATAGCCGCCACCACGAAAAGAAATGTTGAAGCCAAGACAGACCGGCTCGTCATCGTGGCACTCGATCCAGGCCATGGCGGCGAAGACCCTGGTGCGGTCGGCCCTGGCGGCACGCGCGAAAAAGATGTGGTGCTGCAAATTGCGCACCGCCTGCGCGACCGCATCAACCAGCAGCCCAACATGCGCGCCTACCTCACGCGCGACGCGGATTTTTTTGTGCCACTTCACATTCGCGTACAAAAGGCGCGCCGCGTGCAGGCCGACCTTTTCATCAGCCTGCATGCCGATGCATTTTTCAACGACCGGCCGCAGGGTGCCAGCGTTTTTGCGCTGAGCGAAAAAGGCGCTTCCAGCAGCGCCGCGCGATGGATAGCCAACAAGGAAAACTCAGCCGACCTGGTGGGCGGAATCAATGTGAAGGCCAAGGAGGCGCAGGTTCAGAAAGTCATGCTGGACATGAGTACCACCGCGCAGATCAATGACAGCCTGAAACTCGGAAGCGCCATGCTGGGCGAGATCGGCCATGTCGGCAGGCTGCACAAGCCCAGGGTCGAGCAAGCCGGCTTCGCCGTATTGAAGGCCCCCGACATTCCCAGCGTACTGGTGGAAACCGCTTTCATCAGCAACCCTGAAGAAGAAGCCAAGCTGCGTAGCGACGACTACCAGATACAGCTCGCCGATGCGCTGATGCGCGGCATCACGCGCTACTTTGCCAAAAATCCGCCTCTCGCGCGCAACCGCGCCTTGTAAGCCTGGCACGTCACTATGGTCGTGCGCGCCCTCGCGCAACCCAAGACCACGGTGAGCGGCGGTCTTCTCCTACAGGCCTGAACCGTTCCTCGCCCTATAGTGGAATCACAGGCAAAGCCAAGACACAAGCACGTCAATGGACGCGAATGTCAACAGCGAAGAGCCTGAAACTCTTAGCAAGGATGAACCCCATGAATACGAAAATTTTGATGTCAGTAGCAGCCGCATCCCTGATTGCCTTGACTGGCTGCGGAACCAACCCCACCAATGCACAGATTGGCACCGCCACTGGTGCAGTCATAGGCGGCGTGGCGGGCAGTGCAATATCCGGCGGCAGCACGCTCGGCACTGTGGGTGGTGCCGCGGCCGGCGCGCTGATCGGCAACGAAGTGGGCAAAAAGCAGTAAGCGTCAAGCGCAGCCACGAAGCAGTCCCACATCAAAAAAGACGGTGCGTTGGAAATCGACGCACCGCTTTTTTTTGCCTACACGCTGGCCGCCTTGCGCCTGGCCTTCCAGGCGCCAAAAATGACAAAGAGTCCCGGAATCAAGATCATGGCCCAGATGATTTTTTCCAGATTCGCTTTGACAAAGGACACGTTGCCAAAAAAATAACCCGCCGTGACGATGCCGCCCACCCATAGCGCGCCACCGGTGATGTCGTACAGCGTGAATTTGCTGCGTGTCATTCGGGAAACGCCCGCCACAAACGGAGCAAAAGTCCGGAAAAAAGGCATGAAGCGCGCCGCCACGATGGTGATGCCGCCGTAGCGTTCATAAAACGCGTGGGCAACGTTAAACGCGCTCTTGTTGAAAACCCTTGAGTTTTCCCATTGAAACACCTTGGGACCGAAATAATGACCAATGGTGTAGTTGGACTGGTTGCCCAGCACCGCTGCGGAAAACAGCAGCCCCAGGGTCAGCGGATAACTCAACAGGCCGACCCCACACATGGCGCCCACCACGAACAGCAGCGAATCGCCGGGCAAAAACGGCATGACGACCACGCCGGTTTCCACAAAAATAATGAGAAACAGCAGCGCATAGACCCATGCGCCGTAACTGGTCACAAAAGCCTCCAGATATTTATCGATATGAATGATGAAGTCGATGAGAAAGGCAGCTAGTTCCATGTCTGTGATTTTGACAGATCTGGATTTGTCACCGCTCACCTGCCGCTCTCCCGGCCGTCCGCAGGGAGATGGGGCTGCGCCTAAAATCACCGACTCATGACCTCCCAGCACCAGCCCCCGCGCCGCCCCATCCGCGAACTCCCCGACGAATTGATCAGCCAAATTGCGGCGGGCGAAGTGGTCGAGCGACCGGCCTCGGTGGTGCGCGAGCTGGTGGACAACGCGCTGGACGCTGGCGCCAGCCAAGTCACGGTGCGCCTGCTGGCCGGGGGCGTGCGGCTGATTGGGGTGGAAGATGATGGCCTGGGCATCCCGCGCGAAGAGTTGCCCATTGCCCTGCGGCGCCATGCCACCAGCAAGATTGCATCGCTGCAGGACCTGGAGGCCGTGGGCACCATGGGTTTTCGGGGCGAAGCGCTGGCGGCCATCAACTCCATAGCCGACATGAGTCTGCTGTCGAGAACTCTGGAGACTGAACACGCCTGGCAACTTGATGGCCGCACCGGTGAGCTCAAACCGGCCGCGCGCGCGCGGGGCACCAGCGTCGAAGTGCGGGAGCTGTTTTATGCGACCCCCGCCCGCCGAAAATTTTTAAAAACCGACGCCACGGAACTGGCGCACTGCATTGAAGCCGTGCGCCGCCATGCGCTGGTGCGGCCCGATGTCGGTTTTGCGATCTGGCACGAAGGCAAGCTGGTGGAGCAATGGCGTGCCTGCCATGGCGAATCAGCACACGAGCAGCGACTGGCCGACGTGCTGGGCAGCGACTTTGTGACGCAGTCCGTCGCCGTTCGTTACGAAAGCGCAGCGCGCCGGGCTGATGGCCGGCCCGCAGTCCGGGTCTGGGGCCGCGCGGGCATCCCGGACGCTGCCCGATCGCGCGCCGACCAGCAGTTTGCCTATGTCAATGGCCGCTACGTGCGCGACAAGGTACTCACGCACGCCGCGCGCAGCGCCTACGAAGACGTGCTGCACGGCCACCGCCAGCCGGTCTATGCGCTGTATGTCGAGATGGACCCCGCCCGCGTGGACGTGAACGTGCATCCCACCAAAATCGAAGTGCGCTTTCGCGACAGCCGCGAAGTGCATCAGGCGGTGCGCTATGCCACTGAAGATGCGCTGGCGCCACCACGCGCTGGCCCGGCAGCCCAGACCGCC
>DASUIO010000316.1:0-4791 GCA_036279755.1 Polaromonas sp.
TCAAAACACCGCTGCATGACTTGCATGTTGCGCTTGGCGCGCGCATGGTCCCGTTTGCGGGCTATTCCATGCCGGTGCAATACCCCGCGGGGCTGATGGCCGAGCATCACCACACGCGACAGGCCGCCGGTCTGTTTGACGTGTCCCACATGGGCCAATTGCGCCTGGTCGGACCGGATTCAGCGGCCGCGCTCGAAACCCTGATACCCGTTGATGTCATCGATCTGCCCGTCGGCAAACAGCGCTACGGCCTGCTGCTCAATGACGAAGGCGGCATCATCGATGACCTGATGTTTTTCAACCGGGACTACGCCAATCACGCCAACGGCGGCGATATTTTCATCATCGTCAACGGCGCCTGCAAGGTGGGCGATATCGCCCATATCCAGCAAAGAATCGGCACCCGCTGTGAAGTCATTCCCATGCCCGAGAGGGCGCTGCTGGCGCTGCAGGGGCCACAGGCCGTCACTGCGCTGCAGCGCTTGGCACCCGGCGTTGAAAAACTGGTGTTCATGAGCGGCGGGCGCTTCACGGTGGCGGGCTGCGACTGTTTCCTCACCCGCAGCGGCTACACCGGCGAAGATGGTTTCGAAATTTCGGTGCATACGTCGCAGGCCGAGACCCTGGCCCGCGCGCTCTTGGCTCAGCCTGAAGTCAAACCGGTCGGACTGGGTGCCCGCAACTCGCTTCGGCTGGAAGCCGGCTTGTGTCTGTACGGCAACGACATCGACACCCGCACCACGCCGGTGGAAGCAAGTCTGAATTGGGCGATTCAAAAAGTCAGGCGTACTGGCGGCGCGCGGGCCGGCGGTTTTCCGGGTGCCGAAAAAATTCTCGCCCAGTTGACCGACCCCGCCACCACCGTCAAGAGGAAACGGGTGGGTCTGGTGGCGCTTGAGCGCATTCCCGTGCGCGAACACAGCGCGCTGCAAAGCATGGAAGGTGCGCCGATTGGCGAAGTCACCAGTGGGCTGCTTGGCCCCACCATCAACAAGCCGGTCGCCATGGGCTATGTCAAGCCGGAATTTTCCGCCCTCGGTACTCGTGTCAATGCCATGGTGCGCGGCAAGCCGGTTGCGATGGAAGTCTCAAGCATGCCTTTTGTGCCTAACCACTACCATCGCGGCTGAGCTTTCCCTGACCCTTTTTTACCTGTTGATTCTTTTTTAACTCAACCTCTGGAGAACCCCATGACTGTCAAATACACCAAAGACCATGAATGGCTCAAGATTGAAGGCGACACCGCCACCGTCGGCATCACCGTTCATGCACAAGATGCCCTCGGCGATGTGGTGTTTGTGGACCTGCCCACCCTGGGCAACGACTACGCCCAAAAGGAAGCGGCCGCCGTGGTGGAGTCGGTCAAGGCCGCTGCCGACGTCTACATGCCGGTCGCCGGCGAAGTGATTGAAATCAACGAGGCCTTGCGCGATAACCCGGCGCTGGCCAATAGCGACCCCCTGGGTGCCGGCTGGTTCTTCAAAGTCAAAATGTCCGACCCCTCCCAGCTGGATGGCCTGATGGATGAGACGAGCTACACGGCTTTTGCTGCCCACCCCTGATCTGGAAATATCCGAATAGTCGCCAACGCCTGACACGAGACCCACCTATGTTGATGCAATCCGCCAAGCCGCTCGGTGCGCTTGAAAACCCTTCCGAATTCATTGCGCGCCACATCGGCATTGATGAGGCTGATGAAGCCCACATGCTCAGCGTGGTGGGTGCGGCCTCGCGCCGGGCACTGATAGCCGGGATTGTTCCGCGCTCGATTGCGCGCAGCAGTGCCATGGTCATTCCATCGCCTGTCACGGAGGCCGCAGCGCTCAGGCAGCTCAAGGCGATTGCCGCCAAGAACCAGGTCTTCAAAAGCTATATCGGCCAGGGCTATTACGGCACCTACCTGCCGGGTGTCATCTTGCGCAACATCCTTGAAAATCCTGCCTGGTATACCGCCTACACGCCTTACCAGCCTGAAATTTCACAGGGCCGTCTGGAGGCGCTGATCAACTTCCAGACCATGGTGTGCGACCTGACCGGCATGCCTGTTGCCAATGCCTCCATGCTCGACGAAGCCACGGCCGCCGCAGAGGCCATGACGCTGGCCAAGCGCAGCGTGAAAAACAAAAGCAATGTCTTCATTGTGGCGGGTGACTGCCATCCGCAAACGATTGAAGTGATTCAGACCCGCGCCAAACCGCTGGGTATTGAGATCAAGGTCAGCAGTGCTTCCGTTACGTTGCTGCAGCTCATGGCCGAGGGTAACTACTTCGGCGTGCTGGCCCAGTATCCGGGCACGACCGGCAGCATTCATGACCTGCGCCCCCTGGCCGGGCAGGCGCATGCCGATGACGCCATCTTGTGCGTTGCCGCCGATCTGCTGGCGCTGACCCTGCTCACGCCGCCAGGCGAATGGGGCGCCGATATCGCGCTGGGCACCACGCAGCGCTTTGGCATGCCCATGGGCAATGGCGGACCGCATGCGGCTTACCTGGCCTGCCGGGACGAACTCAAGCGTTCCCTGCCGGGCCGTCTCGTCGGCGTCAGCGTCGATGTCCATGGCAACCCCACCTATCGGCTGGCGCTGCAAACGCGCGAGCAGCACATTCGCCGTGAAAAGGCCACGTCCAACATCTGCACTGCGCAGGTACTGCCCGCCGTCATTGCCAGCATGTATGCGGTGTACCACGGCCCGCAAGGGTTGAAGCGCATTGCAGAGCGCGTCGCCGCTTACACCGCGATCTTTGTGCGCGGCCTGCAGCAAATGGGTTACGAAATCACCCACACAAGCGCCTTTGACTCGGTCACGGTCAAGACCAGCGATGCTACTAATTTAATAGCCAACCGTGCCCGTCAGGCGGGGGCGAACCTCCGATATCGCCAAATCAACCACCTGGGCGTGTCGCTGGACGAAACCACCAGCCGCAAAGACATAGAACTGCTCTGGTCCTTCTTTGCCCAGCCCGGCCAAAGCGTGCCGGTCGTCAGCGCATTCGAAAAGGGTGTCGAGTCGCTGATTCCGGCCGACTTGCGCCGCACCAGCGAATTCCTGACGCATCCCGTGTTCAACACCTACCATTCCGAAACCGGCATGCTGCGCTATATCCGCATGCTGGGCGACAAGGACCTGGCGCTGGACCGCAGCATGATTCCGCTGGGCAGTTGCACCATGAAGCTCAACGCGACCAGCGAGATGATTCCCATCACCTGGCCCGAGTTTGCCAACATTCATCCGTTCGCGCCGCCGGACCAATTGCAGGGCTACGCCGAGCTCGACCAGCAACTGCGCGACTGGCTATGCCAGGCCACCGGGTACAAAGGCATCAGCCTGCAGCCCAATGCCGGCTCGCAGGGCGAATACGCCGGCATGCTGGTCATCCGGGCTTTCCATGAAGCGAACGGCCAGGGCCACCGCAACATCTGCCTGATTCCCTCGTCGGCGCATGGCACCAACCCGGCCAGCGCACACATGGCCGGCATGACCGTGGTCGTCACCGCCTGCGATGCGCAGGGCAATGTCGATATGGCCGACCTCAAGGCCAAGTGCGAGCAGCACGCAGCCAACCTGGCCGCCGTGATGATTACCTATCCCAGCACGCACGGCGTGTTTGAAACGCAGGTCAAAGAACTCTGCCAGCTGGTGCATTCACATGGCGGGCGTGTCTATGTGGACGGCGCCAACATGAATGCGCTGGTGGGCGTGGCGGCCCCAGGCGAGTTCGGCGGTGACGTGAGCCACCTCAACTTGCACAAGACCTTCTGCATCCCGCACGGCGGCGGAGGCCCTGGCGTAGGCCCGGTGTGCGTGGTGAAAGACCTGGTGCCTTACCTGCCAGGCCATGCCACCGCAGGCATTCCGGTCAACGGTGTCGGTGCAGTGTCAGCAGCGCCATTGGGCAATGCGGCTGTGCTACCGATCAGCTGGATGTACTGCCGCATGATGGGGCCCGAAGGCCTGAAGCAGGCCACCGAAACGGCCATCCTGAGCGCCAACTACATCAGCGCACGACTGAAAGATCATTACCCGACGCTCTACGCCAGTGAAAACGGCCATGTGGCGCACGAGTGCATTCTGGACCTGCGCCCGCTCAAAGTCAGCAGTGGCGTGAGTGCCGAAGATGTTGCCAAGCGCCTGATGGACTACGGCTTTCATGCGCCGACGCTGAGCTTCCCCGTGCCCGGCACGCTGATGGTGGAGCCCACCGAAAGTGAAACCCTGGCCGAGCTGGAGCGCTTCATCAACGCCATGGTCGCCATCCGCGAAGAAATTCGAAAAGTCGAAAGCGGGCAATGGCCGCAAGACAACAACCCGCTCAAGCACGCGCCGCACACCGCAGCCAGCCTGCTCGGCGCCGACTGGGACCGCCCCTATTCGCGTGAAACCGGCGCTTTTCCGGTGGCTACGCTCAAGCAGGTCAAATACTGGCCGCCGGTGGGCCGCGTTGACAATGTGTATGGCGACCGCAACCTGGTTTGCACCTGCCCGCCGGTCAGCGACTACGCCTAAGGAAGCCGCCGCGCCGGGCTGCTGCAGGCCGGTCGCGGATTCATCTTGTTTTCAGCTGCCTGCGCACTATTCAAAAGGCCTGGAGGCCGATTTTGTTTGGAATCGATTGACTCCGGTCAATCAGGTTTCGCGATAGCTGTTTCTCAACGTTTGAGTTCACCGGCTGCCGAAGGCAGTCCGGTGGAACGAAGGGTTGGGCGTCATCGCGTTGACTTCGCAATGGGTGGACGGTTCTTGCGGTAGGAGTTCTTCAGGAATATCTTGCCGTCGCGAAGTGTGAACAGATC
>DASUIO010000317.1:0-7052 GCA_036279755.1 Polaromonas sp.
TGGACAAAGAGCCAGACGCGGCGCAGCTGATCGACTCGGCCAATCTTGAAGGGCTGGATCGGGAGATCCGCCGTGCGCGTGACATTGCGCAGGGCCGCGGCCTGATTGCCGTCAACATCATGAAAGCGCTCAGCGCCTACGAAGCGTATGTGCGTCAGGCGCTCGCCAGCGGTGCCGACGCGCTGGTGGTGGGCGCCGGTCTGCCGCTCGATCTGCCCGAGCTGGCGCGCGAGCACCCCGACACCCTGCTGATTCCCATACTTTCCGACGCGCGCGGCGTGCAATTGCTGGTGCGCAAGTGGGAGAAAAAGGGCCGTCTGCCCGATGCCATCGTTATCGAGCATCCGGGTCTGGCTGGCGGCCATCTCGGCGCCGCCAAGGTGGCGGACTTGCACGACAAGCGTTTCGACTTCGAGGTCGTGATCCCCCAGGTGCTGGAATTTTTCAAGACGGCCGGCATCGAGCGCGAGATTCCGCTGATTGCGGCGGGCGGCATCAGCTGCCGGGACGATATCCTGCGCCTGCAGGCTCTGGGTGCCTCGGCCGTGCAATTGGGCACGGCTTTTGCAGTGACGCAAGAGTGCGATGCCGCACCTGCCTTCAAGCGGGTGCTGGCCGAAGCCAAGCCGGAAGACCTGGTGGAGTTCATCAGCGTGGCCGGCCTGCCGGCGCGCGCGGTCCGTACGCCCTGGCTCGAAAAATACATGCGCCTCGAACCCAAACTCAAGGCCGTCGCGCATGTCAAGGGTAAATGCAACATGTCTTTTGACTGCCTGGCGCACTGCGGCCTGCGCGATGGTGTCGCCAGCATGGGCCAGTTCTGCATCGACCAGCAGCTGGGTCACGCCTATGACGGCGACACGGCCAGAGGCCTTTACTTTCGTGGCACCGCTCGACTGCCGTTTGGCAATGAGATCCGATCGGTGCACGAACTAATGCAATGGTTAGTTGGCGCCATTCGCCCGGCGAACCTCTCAATGGAATCCGCATGATGAAACGTGACAGCTTTGAACGGCCGCAGGACCTGACGAGCACCCAGCCCATCAGCCAGGACGTGCTGAAGGAAAAATACCTCAAGCCTGGCGAAACCGGGATCGAGGACCTGTACCGTCGCGTGGCGCGGGCCCTGGCCTCGGTCGAGCCTGAAGCCGAACGTGCGAAGCACGAGGCGTTGTTCCTGGAGAACCTGCACGCCGGCGCCATTGGCGCGGGCCGCATCATGAGCGCGGCGGGCACCGCGATCCAGGCCACCCTGATCAATTGCTTTGTGCAGCCCGTGGGCGACTGCATCCAGGGTGTCGATGACGAAGGCTACCCCGGCATTTACGAAGCCCTGCGCGAAGCCGCCGAGACCATGCGGCGCGGTGGCGGCGTGGGTTACGACTTCTCGCGCATCCGCCCGCGCGGCGCCGAGGTCAAGGCAACGGCTTCCATGGCGTCAGGGCCCTGCAGCTACATCAACGTGTTCGATCAGTCCTGCTCCACGGTGGAGAGCGCTGGCGCACGGCGCGGCGCACAGATGGGCGTGCTGCGCATTGATCACCCCGATGTGCAGGAGTTCATTACCGCCAAGCGCACCCCGGGTCGCTGGAACAACTTCAATGTGTCGGTGGGCATGCCCGACGCGTTCATGCAGGCGCTCGCTGACGACCAGCCCTGGGAGCTGGTGCATCGCGCCAAGCCGGGTGCCGCGCTGATGGCGCAGGGCGCCTTCCAGCGTGCGGACGGCCTGTGGGTCTATCAGACGGTGGCAGCGCGCGAGCTGTGGGACACCGTGATGCACTCGGCCTACGACTTCGCCGAGCCCGGCATCCTGTTCCTGGATCACATCAACCAGGACAATAATTTGAGGTACTGCGAGTCGATCGCCGCGACCAATCCTTGCGGCGAACAACCGCTGCCGCCCTATGGCTGCTGCGACCTCGGACCCATCATCCTCACGCGCTTTGTGCGCCACCCGTTCGGCTTCGGCGGCGAGCCGACGTTCGATTTCGAGGCCTTCGAGAAGTCAGTTGCGATTCAGGTGCGCGCGCTCGACAACGTGCTGGAGGTGACCTTCTGGCCGCTGCCGCAGCAGCGGGCCGAATCGGCCGCCAAGCGCCGCATTGGCGTGGGCTTTACCGGCATGGGTAACACCCTGGCCATGCTGTGCCTGCGCTACGATGCGCCCGAAGGCCGTGAAGTGGCCGCGCGCATCGCCGAGCGCATGCGCGATGCGGCGTATGCCGCTTCCGTGGCGCTGGCCAAGGAAAAAGGCGTCTTTCCGAAGTTCGAGGCCGAAGGCTATCTCGCCCCCGGCACCTTTGCCAGCCGGCTGCCGCCGGCATTGCAGCAGGCCATTCGCGCCCACGGCATCCGTAACAGCCACCTGCTGTCGATCGCGCCTACCGGCACGGTGAGCCTGGCCTTCGCCGATAACGCCTCCAATGGCATTGAACCGGCATTTTCGTGGGTGTACCGGCGCAAGAAGCGCGAATCCGACGGCAGCACCACCGACTACGCGGTGGAAGACCATGCCTGGCGGCTTTACCGTGAGCTCGGCGGCGACGTGGACAAGCTGCCCGACTACTTCGTCTCGGCACTCGACATGTCGGCGACCAGCCATATTGCCATGATGGAAGCGGTGCAGCCCTTCGTGGACACTGCCATCTCCAAGACCGTGAATGTGCCGGTTGACTACCCTTATGACGACTTCAAGAGCCTGTACCAGCAGGCCTGGCGCGCGCACTTGAAGGGACTGGCCACCTACCGGCCCAACACCATCCTGGGATCAGTCCTGGATACCGGTCCGGCCAAGGCTGCTGCGCCGTCGGCCACTGCTGCTGTGGACCCGATGCGCACAGTGATCGAAAGCCGTCCCAAGGGCGCGCTGTCGGCGGTGGCGGAAAAGGTCGATTACTGGACCCAGGAGGGCCACAAGACGCTGTACATCGTGGTGTCGTTCATGCCGGTGCCGACGGCCACTGGCCTGGGCACGGTAGAGCGCGCCATCGAGTTCTTCATGCCCGTGGGGCAAAGCGGCGAGTCGCAGCAGTGGATCACCTCCAGCATGCGCCTGCTGTCGCTGGCCGCGCGCGGCGGCTTCCTGGAGCGTGCGCTCAGCGACATGCGCAAGGTGGCTTGGGACCGCGGCCCCGTGCGCCTGGGAACTTACGAAAAAGCCGACGGCACGCGCGTGCCGCTGTGGCACGAATCGGAGGTGGCGGCGATCGGCTATGCGGTGCAAAACATCATCGCGCA
Source organism: Polaromonas sp. (assembly GCA_036279755.1). Lineage (GTDB taxonomy): Bacteria > Pseudomonadota > Gammaproteobacteria > Burkholderiales > Burkholderiaceae_C > Polaromonas. The sequence continues at coordinate 3,241 of DASUIO010000317.1, forward strand.
GCGTGCCAGCCAGCCTGCGGCCAGCGCTTCGCCAGCGGTCGAACCTCAGATCGCGGCCACGCTGATGCCGCCCATCATGGCAGGCAAGAAGTGCAGCGAATGCGGAGCGCATGCCGTGATCCGCAAGGACGGGTGCGACTATTGCACCCAATGCGGCAATTTGGGAACTTGTGGATGAGCCAGCGCCCGGTCATTCCTTTGCGGGTGACCCAAGGCAAGCCTTCCGCTGAGGAGAGGGCCAAGCTGGACCGATGCTGGCGTGCCCCTTACCTGCTGCTCGCGCCGCATCGCTTGGGGTTTTTTCTGGCCATGGTGGTCTTGGTGACTTCGGGGGGTTGGTGGGCGCTGGTGCAACTGGATCGGGTCAGCGCCGTCCTGGCGCTGCCGTACGCGCTGTCGCCGTCGCTGGTGCACGGGACGGTGATGACCTTTGGTTTCATTCCGCTGTTCTTTTCCGGTTTTCTGTTCACGGCTGGCCCCAAGTGGCTGGGCGTGCCACCTCTTGAGGTCAGGCACCTGCTGGGCCCGCTGCTGTTACAGGCGGCGGGATGGCTGCTGTGGCTGACGGGTGCGCATCTGCATGCGCTGATGTCGGTGGCTGCGCTACTCATGGCCTGGACCGGCCTGACGCGGGTGACCTGGTTGTTCTGGCGGCTCATCCGGCTCAGCCAGGCGGAGGACCGTCTGCATGCGCGCGCCATCGGCCTGGCCTGTATCGTGGGCTGCCTGAGCCTTGCTGGCCTGGTGCTCAGCTTGGTGCTGGATGCCCCTGCCGTGGCCCTGGCCTGCGTACTCACCGGCCTGTGGGGCTTCGTTCTGGTGGTGTTCGTGTCGGTGGCGCACCGCATGATCCCGTTTTTTACCTCCAGCGCCATGCCGCTCATGACGGCGTGGCGCCCGTTCTGGGTGTTGTGGCTGATGCTGGCTGCTGCAGCGGTGGAGGTGGCCGCCGTGTGGGTGGAGCTCGACGGCCCGCTTCAGGGGCCCGCAGCATGGGTGTGGATGCTCGCGCGCGGCATTTTCGAGTTGGCGGTGGGCGCTGTGCTGCTCTGGCTCGCCTGGGTCTGGGGGTTGGTGCAAAGCCTCAAGAACCGCCTGCTGGCCATGTTGCACATCGGTTTTCTCTGGCTCGGTCTGGCGCTGGTGCTGGGCGGTATTTCACAGTTGCTGGGCGTGTTGCAGGGCGCGCCGGTGCTGGGCCTGGGCGCTTTGCATGCCCTCACCATGGGCTGCCTGGCTTCGTTGATGCTGGCCATGGTCACGCGCGTGAGCTGTGGTCACAGCGGCCGCGCACTGGTGGCCGACCGCCTCATTTGGTCGCTGTTCTGGCTGTTGCAGGTGGCCACGTTGCTGCGCATTGCGGCTGCCGGGCAGAGTGGGATGGCCGTTTGGCTGTTGCTGGCGGCCGCCCTGTTGTGGGCCAGCATCATGGCCGTGTGGGGCGTGCGCCTGGGCAACTGGTACGGCCGACTGCGCGCCGACGGACGCCCTGGGTAAGGGGAGCGGCATGATGACCCCCGTTTTCCCTGCTGTCCCGCCCCAAGGCACTGCGCCCCAGACTTCACCGCTGGCCGACAACGAGCTGGCGGCCATGGTTGCGTTGCTTATACAGGCGCGCCGAACCATTTTGCCCAAACGTCTGATAGCGCCCGAGCCCGATACGGACCAGTTAGGCATGATCCTGGAGGCTGCGGCCGCGGCGCCCGACCATGGCCAGCTCTTGCCCTGGCGTTTTGTGCTGGTGCCGCAGGCTGCGCGGGCCCGGCTGGCCGATGTCTTTGGCGCCGCGCTCATCGAGCGCGACGCCGCCGCCACGCCCGAACAGGTGGCACAGGCGAGCGAAAAGGCGTACCGCTCCCCGCTGCTCATGCTGGTGGTGGTTGATGGCGAGCGTGGCGACCCGGAGGTCGATCTGCACGAGCGCATTGTTTCCGCAGGCTGCGCGGTGCAGAACATGCTGCTCATGGCCACTGCATTGGGATATGGCTCGGCGCTGACCAGCGGCAAGGCCTTGAAGTCCCCGCTGCTGCGTACGCTGTTTGGCCTGTCACAGGGCGAACACGCGCTGTGCTTCGTCAATATGGGGACGGTGCAGTCGCGCAAGGGCGAGCGCTTGCGGCCGGTGTCGGCAGACTATGTGAGTACCCTTTCTCCGTAGGAAATTGGGGTAGCCAGGTTTTAATTGACCGGGCCAGCGCCTTTCTTGCGCCTTTTTTTCATCATTGGATGGTTCCATGGATATTTCAAGTTTTGACGATCTCCTGCAGGCGGCCCGGGCCCAGAGCGAGCCGCAGCGCCTGCTGTTTGTGTTCGCCGGTGTTGAACTGCCCGAGGACAGCACAGCCGCGCAGCGCAAGGGCTTCGAGGCCGGGCAGGGCGGGGCTCTGGTGCCGCTGATGTGCGTGGACAAGCGCCCCGAGGAACTGGCGTCTTTTGCCGAGCTGGTGCAGGAGTCCAGCCAGTTTGGTCACGACTGGCGCATGGTGTTTGCCGCTGCCCTGTCGGGCACGCTGAACCGGGCTCCCACCACTGAAGAGGCCGAAATGCCGCTGCAGCGCATGGTGGAAGCCATCAAGCGCGGCGAGATTGGGGCCTACATTCCCTTTGACCCACAAGGCAACGCTGTACAGATTGCCTGACATGAGCCGCCGGCCTGATCCTGATTAGAGGCAAAATAGGGGGCATGAACGCGCCCGATCTCCAAAACGCACCGACCAGTAGTAACGCCAACAGCAGCGGCATTTCGCAGCTGATGGATACCCTTGGTCTAAAGGCAAGAGTAGCCTCAGTACAGATGGCGCGGTCGTCAACAGCTATTAAAAACAGAGCGCTTATGGGCCTGGCAGCTTTGCTGCGGCAAAATGTTGCTGCGCTGCAGGCAGCCAACCAGCGCGACCTTGAACGGGCTGGAGCGGCCGGGCTGGCCGGTCCGCTGATGGACCGGCTCAAGCTCAGCCCCAAGGACATTGAAACCGTGGCACTGGGTTGCGAGCAGCTTGCCGCCATGCCCGAACTGATTGGCAGCATTTCCGGCATGAAAGAGCAGCCCAGCGGCATCCGCGTCGGACAGATGCGTGTGCCGATTGGGGTCTTCGGCATGATTTATGAAAGCCGCCCCAATGTGACGATTGAAGCGGCGAGTCTGGCCATCAAGAGCGGCAATGCGTGCATACTGCGCGGCGGCTCCGAAGCCATTGAGTCCAACAAGGCACTGGCGGCGCTGGTGCAGCGGGCCTTGCTTGACGCCGGCCTGCCTGCGGAGGCGGTGCAACTGGTGCCCACCACCGACCGCGAAGCCGTCGGTCAACTCATCGCCATGCCGCAGTATGTGGACATCATCATTCCGCGCGGCGGCAAGGGCCTGATTGAGCGCATCAGCGCAGGCGCCAAGGTGCCGGTCATCAAGCACCTGGACGGCAACTGCCATGTCTATGTCGATGATCCCTGCGACATCGCCATGGCGGTCAAGATTGCCGACAACGCAAAAACCCAAAAATACAGCCCCTGCAATGCGCTGGAGAGTCTGCTGGTGGCGCGCGGCGTGGCGGCTGACTTTCTGCCAAAAATCGGCGCCATTTACGCAGCCAAGGGCGTGGAAATGCGCTGCGATGCCGAGGCAGGGGCGATTCTCGCGGCAGTTTCCAACGCCAATATCCAGCCCGCCACCGAGAAGGACTGGTACGAGGAATACCTGGCGCCCATCATCAGCATCAAGGTGGTCGGCGGCGTTGACGAAGCCATTGCGCATATCAACCAGTATTCCAGCCACCACACCGATGCCATCCTGACGCGCGACCACATGCACGCCCAGC
>DASUIO010000318.1:0-2439 GCA_036279755.1 Polaromonas sp.
TCATCGGGATCAGGCCTGCATCGGAGGCGCCTTGCACATTGTTTTGTCCGCGCAGCGGATGCAATCCCGTACCGGGTCGGCCAATTTGCCCTGTCATCAGTGCCAGAGCAATCAGGCAGCGCGCATTGTCGGTGCCATGGATGTGCTGGGAGATTCCCATGCCCCACAGGATCATGGAAGCCTTGGAGCTGGCATACAGCCGCGCCACATGCTTGATGGTATCTGCGTCGATACCGCAAATCGGTGCCATCGCCTCGGGGCTGTAGCCCTCGACATTTTTTCGCAGTTCGTCAAAGCCAATCGTACGACTGGCAATGAAGTCCTTGTTGACCAGCCCCTCGGTCACGATAACGTGCATCATGGCGTTGAGCAGGGCGACGTCGGTGTCCGGCTTGAATTGCAGGAAACGGTGGGCGATGCGTGCCATTTCCGAGCGGCGCGGGTCGCAGACGACCAGTTTGGTGCCATTCTTGACGGCGTTCTTGATCCAGGTCGCAGCCACCGGGTGATTCACGGTCGGGTTGGCGCCAATGACAATGACCACCTCCGCCTTGGTGACATCCATGACCGGGTTGGATACCGCGCCGGAGCCAAGGCCCTCAAGCAAAGCGGCGACCGATGACGCATGGCACAGGCGTGTGCAATGATCCACATTGTTGCTGCCAAAGCCGGTTCGCACCAGCTTCTGGAACAGATAGGCTTCTTCATTGCTGCCTTTGGCAGACCCGAAGCCGGCGAGAGATTTCTTCCCGTACTGGTCGCGAATCTGCCTGAATTTGTCTCCAGCCAGGTTCAGCGCCTCTTCCCAACTCGCTTCACGAAACACGTCCATCACACGCTCGGGGTCCATCGTGAAGTCGCCACGCTTGGGTGCATCCGTCCGCCGGATCAAGGGCTTGGTCAGACGTTGTGGGTGGTGTGCGTAGTCGAAGCCATAACGTCCCTTGACACATAACCTGGCGTGGTTGGCGGGACCATCGCGTCCCTCGACGTATAGAATTTTGTTGTCCTTGACGTTGTAGGTCAGCTGGCAGCCAACACCACAGTAGGGACACACGGAATCGACCTGCTTGTCTGGTACCTGGAGCGCCACTTCCCGCGCCGGCATGAGTGCGCCGGTCGGGCAGGCCTGCACGCATTCGCCACAAGCCACACAGGTGGATGCACCCATGGGGTCATCCATGTCGAACACAATCTTTGCCTGATCTCCCCGAAAGGCAAGACCAATGACATCATTGACCTGCTCGTCGCGGCAGGCCCGCAAGCACCGGGTGCACTGGATGCAGGCATCCAGATTGACCGTGATGGCGGGGTGGGAGTTGTCTTGCCTGACCTGTTTACGCGCTTCAAAACGCGGTTTGCCGACAGAGAGCTTTTGCGCCCATTGATCGACTTCATTGTTGCGTGTATAGGCTGTCTCCGGCATGTCGGACAGCAACAGCTCCAGCACCATTTTCTGGGAAGCGACGGCACGCTCGCTGTTGGTGACAACCTTCATGCCAGCGGAGGGTGTACGGCAGCATGAAGGCGCCAGCACGCGCTCACCATTGATCTCCACCATGCAGGCACGGCAGTTGCCAGCCGTTTCCATGCCCTCCTTGTAGCAAAGATGGGGGATATCAATGCCTTCACGCTTGGCGATCTGGATCAGGGTCTCATTGGCTTTGCCCGTGACCTCGGCACCGTTGAGTTGGAAAGTCACAATTGGCGCCTCAAGCTGGGCCATTTCGTCTCGGGTAATTGCGTTCATGATGTTTCTCAGTGCGCCTCAGTAGCTGACTTGGCCAATCAGACCAGTTCGTGCGGAAAATATTTGACAACGCAGTCCACCGGATTGGGGGCCGCCTGTCCCAAGCCGCAAATCGATGCATCACGCATGACGGTCGAGAGATCTGCAAGCAGTTCAAGGTTCCACTTGGGCTGTTCGATCAAATGAGCTGCCTTGGCGGTCCCGACACGGCAGGGGGTACATTGCCCGCAGGATTCATGCTTGAAAAACTGCATCAGGTTGCGCGCGGCATCCACTGCTGTATCTTTGTCCGAGAGGATGACCACCGCTGCCGAACCGATAAAACAGCCATAGGGTTGCAGCGTGTCGAAGTCCAGCGGAATCGCGTTCATGGACGCTGGCAAGATGCCGCCTGACGCACCACCGGGCAGATAGGCATAGAAGGTATGTTCGTCCTGCATGCCGCCGCAATATTCGTCAATCAGTTCCTGGATGGTAATGCCCGCCGGGGCGAGTTTGACGCCGGGGCTTTTGACACGGCCTGACACCGAAAACGAACGCAGGCCATGGCGGCCATTTCTGCCGTGCGAGGTGAACCAGGCACCGCCTTTTTCCAGAATCTCCCGTACCCAGAACAGGGTCTCGAAATTGTGTTCCAGTGTCGGACGGCCGAACAAGCCGACTTGCGCGACATAGGGAGGGCGCAAACG
>DASUIO010000319.1:0-2078 GCA_036279755.1 Polaromonas sp.
CGCGGCGAATAAGGCAAATGCCGGGAAAAGTGGCCAGTGGCTGCTGGTCATCGCCTTATTGGGCGGGGCGGCCCTGGCGCTTGATTTCAGGGGGCGGCTTGCCCTCGCGCTGGTGGTGGCATTCGGGCTGGTGGGGCTTCAACAGAGCGTCGGGACTGCCTGGCTGAGGCGCTGGCTGCAGCAGCGCTGGCTGATGCAACTCGGCAAGATTTCGTATTCGGTTTTTCTCATCCACTTTCCGGTGTGCCTGCTGGTCAATGCGGTCGTCAGCCATTTCTGGCCCACACAGATCCTTGCAAACGCCCTGGGCTTGCTGGCCGCCTTCCTGCTGTCGCTGCTGGCGGGCGTGGTGCTGTACTGGGGCGTTGAATCCCGAGGGGCGCCTTCGCGCGGCGTGCCGAAGGCGGGTTTTATGGCCCCGTAAGCCTTGCGTTATTTTTAGTGAAAAGTGCCTATAGAGCCCAATAAGGGCAAGCGCAAGCGGCTATTTCTTGAGTGCCTGAATCGTGCTGAAGACGCTCAATCTACGGCTTGGCGCAGTGCGCGTAGATGTCGAGCGCGGGTTTGTAAACGCTGGTCTGCACGTTCATCAAGCCCAGCACCGAATGAAAGTAATTGTCGTGGCTCACCGGTGCATCGAGTTGCTGTTTCAGACAGACGGTGGTGATTTTGCTGCGCTGCTCAAATTCTGGTGATAGCCAGGTGATCCAGGGCACGCGCTTTTGCACGTCGGGTGCAATGCTGTAGGGCATTCCGTGCAGGTAGAGATTATTTTCGCCCAGCGACTCGCCATGGTCGGCCAGATAGAGCATGGCGGGCGCGCTGCGCGCCTCCTGCGTTTTGAGCCACCCAATGGCAGAGGCCAATACATGGTCGGTGTACACAATGCTGTTGTCATAGGCATTGATCACCGCATCACGCTCGCAGCTTTGCAAGGAGTTGCTGGCGCATTCGGGCAGAAACTTCTTGAACGCGGGCGGCGATCGCTTGTAGTAAGCAGGGCCGTGGCTGCCCATCTGATGCATCACCAGCACTACGCCCTTGGCTCGGCGTTCAGCGGGCAGTGCGGCAACGCGTTGGTCGAGGCCCTGCAGCATGACTTCATCAAAACATTCGCCACCCTCGCACAGGCCAGGCACCTTTAACTGAGTGGTGTCCACGTTGGGAACCCGGTCGCAGACGCCCTTGCAACCCGACTGGTTGTCCAGCCAGAGCACGGCAAGGCCTGAATGCTGCAGCACATCAATCAAGCCTTCGTAGTTGGCCGGGCGCGAGTCAAAGGCCTCTCGTCCAAAATTGGAAAACATGCAGGGCACGGAAGCCGCGGTGCTGGTGCCGCACGACCAGGCGTTGCGCTGGCTGGCAATGTTTTCCTGCGCCAGGTGGGGCGTGGTGGGGCGCTTATAGCCATTGATGGCAAAGTTGCCACTGCGCCCGGTTTCACCGAGTACCAGCAGCAGCAGAGGCGGTTTGGTCTGCGCCGTGTAGCTGGCGCCCAGCTTCGCGTCTTCTCCCAAAGGCAATACGATGGATTCGTTGCGCTCAAAGGGTTGGGCCGCCACGGAACCCAGTGCATAAAAGGAATTGAGGGGGTTGATCAGGTAGCGCATCTGCGTGTTGTTGCGCATCACCGAGGCGATGCTCTGGAAGAACAGCGCCACCACCAGCACGAGCAGCGCGCTGGCGGCGACCAAGCTCAGGGCATTGGAGAGTGCTTGCCGCGCCAGGCCTGAGCGCCTGACTTTTTGCCGCCACAGAAAAAAGCTTGGCAACACGGCCAGCACCATCACGGTAGCGGCCAGGCTCCAGTTCAGCAGATCGCGCGTCTCACGCACATTGGTCTGCAGGGTGTTGACCATCATGGTCTGGTCGATGACGACGCCGTAGGCCATCATGAAATAGGCACCAAAGGCGGCCGATACCAAAAACAGCGTGATGACCGGTTTGAGTGTCCAGCGCCAGGCCAGCACACTGAGCAGGGCAGCGGTCGCCAGCGCAATCACCAGCGACAGCGCGACGCTGAGGGTGACGACCTGCCCACTGCTCAAGCCGGGCAGCCGTATCAATTCGCGCCACAA
>DASUIO010000320.1:0-4567 GCA_036279755.1 Polaromonas sp.
CCCAAAAAACCGTCTCAGTCCGTTCCCCGGATTCGTATCTCAATCCGGCACAAACCTGGCTTTGAACTTCACCTCGTCTTCAGGCAGTTCAAGCGTGACCATCTGCCCCATCTTGTTGTCCGCCAGCCGGCAAGCCGCAAAAAGGCTGCACTTGCCTTTGAAGTTGTAGCTGTCCAGATCAATCAGCATGTAGGGGTAAGGCACAAAAACCTCATACAGAAAAATCGTCCGGTGCCGGTTGCGCGGCGACGGAAACAGCTTGTAGTGCTCGGTGGTGATGGTTTGTGAAGTTGCCATGGTGGCGGTTGTCCGGTGTAATGATCCCGCAGAGGGCTGTAAGCTCGAGATACCCAATCTTATTCTCATGCATGGAACCCTATGACCGAGCGCCATCCAACCCCCGGCAAAGAACAGATCGCACTGCTTGAGCCTTTCGAGCGGCTCGCCCTTGGCCAGATCCAGGTGGTATCGACTGCGCAGCAAGCCGCCAGCGCGCTGCAGGAGCTGGCCGGCGTCACGACCTTGGGCTTTGACACCGAGTCCAAACCGACCTTTGCAAAAAATGAGGCGTCCTACGGACCCCACATCGTGCAACTCTCGACGGTGGACCGAGGCTATATTTTTCAGCTTGAAGATGCCGACTGTCGCCGCACCGTGGCGCTGCTGCTGGAGTCAACGGTCATCATCAAGGCCGGCTTTGGCCTGGGCGACGACCGCCGGCGCATCATCAGCAAACTCGGCGTGGACCCGCAAGGCGTGCTCGACCTCAACACCGTGTTCAGGGAGCGCGGCTACCGCAAGGACATGGGCGTGCGCGGCGCCGTCGCCGTGATGTTCAACAAGCGCTTTATCAAGTCCAGAAAAGCCACCACGTCCAACTGGGCCAACGTGCAGCTGACGGAAGCGCAAATCATCTATGCCGCCAACGACGCCTATGCGGCGCTTCGGGTGTTTGATGCGCTGGGACTGGGCAGGCGTAAGTCATGTCACGAAACCATGCAATAAAAATCAATAGTCCCCGCTGGACCCGCTCGCCAAACTCTCAAACTTGGTAATCCGGTTGATAAACGCCAGCTTTACCGTCCCGGTCGGGCCGTTACGCTGCTTGCTGATGATGACTTCGGCCACGCCGGGTTCTTTGCAGGCTTCTTTGGTGTAGTACTCGTCGCGGTAGATGAACATGATGATGTCGGCATCTTGCTCGATGGCGCCGGATTCGCGCAGGTCGCTCATCATGGGACGTTTGTCGGTGCGGGATTCGACGCCGCGGCTGAGCTGCGACAGTGCAATCACGGGGCACTGCAGTTCCTTGGCCAGCGACTTCAGGCCGCGCGAAATCTCGCCGACGGCGGTTGCGCGGTTTTCGTCGTTCATGCTGGACGACACGCTCATCAGCTGCAAGTAGTCGACCACGATCAGGCCGAGCTTGCCGCACTGGCGCGCCAGGCGCCTGGCATTGGCGCGCAATTCGCTGACGGTGAGTCCTGGGGTTTCATCGATGTGCAGCGAGATGTTGCGCAACTTTTCGATGGCCTCGGTCAGGCGTGGCCACTCTTCGTCGGTCAGGGCGCCAGTGCGCAGGTGGGTCTGGTCAATACGGCCGATCGAGCCGACGATACGCACGGCCAGCTGTGACGCACCCATTTCCATCGAGAACACTGCCACGGGCAGACCTTCGTGCAAGGCCACATGCTCGGCGATGTTGATGGCAAGCGCCGTTTTACCCATCGACGGTCTGGCCGCCAGGATGACCAGATCGCCGGCCTGAAAGCCGGAAGTCAGGCGATCAAGATCGTAAAAGCCGGTGGGCACGCCGGTGACATCGTTCGGGTTTTCCGACATCTCTGTGACGCGGTCCAGCAAGCTCACCACCAGGGTGTCCATGCTCTGGAAACCCTGCTGCATGCGCGAGCCCTGCTCGCCGATGTTGAAGATTTTCTGCTCGGCTTCGTCGAGGATGGTCGCTACCGATTTGCCCTGTGGGCTGAAAGCGTTGGTGGCAATCTCGTCGGAGGCCGAGACCAGCTTGCGCAAAATGGAACGTTCCCGAACAATCTCGGCATAACGGCGTATGTTGCTGGCGCTGGGCACGTACTGGGCCAGTGCGTTGAGGTAGCTCAGCCCCCCGACTTCATCGGCTTTCCCCTGATTTTGCAGGTGCTCGTAGACGGTGATGATGTCGGCAGGCTTGGATGCGTTGATCAGTGCGCCCACGGCAGCGTAGATCAGTTGGTGCTCGCGGCGGTAGAAGTCCTGGTCGCTCAGCAGGTCTCCCACGCGATCCCAGGCACCGTTGTCGAGCAGCAGGCCGCCCAAAACACTGGATTCGCCTTCAATCGAGTGCGGTGGAATGCGCAACTGGGCAATCTGGCGATCGGCGCTGTAGCCGGGATCGTCATAGGTGGAAAGTACGGCAGACATGGGTTTCCTTGGGGAGAGGGTAAATGGTACGCCGACACCGTTAAAACCCATGGGACAAGTTTGTGGATAACTGGGGGAAATTCGGTGGAAATGTGGCGTGAAGATGTGCACAACCCACCCTGGTCATGGCACCATGAAAAAAGCCGCTCCGAAGAGCGGCTTTTCAGGATAGCGCGATCCCGGTTTAGGCGGTTTCGCCGTAGATCGTGACCGTGACATCAACAATCACGTCGGTGTGCAGTGCAACGCTCACAGCGTGGTCACCCACGGTTTTCAGTTGGCCGTTGGGCATGCGGATTTGCGATTTGGAAACCGCAAAGCCCATTTTTGTCAACTCATGGGCAATGTCAAGGTTGGTGACGGAACCGAAAAGGCGGCCATCGACACCGGCTTTTTGCGTGAGCTTGACGGTCGTGCCAGCGAGCTTTTCGCCTTGGGCTTGCATTTCAGCCAGCTTGGCAGCGGCTGCTTTTTCAAGTTCAGCGCGTTTGACTTCGAATTCCTTGATGGCCACAGCGGTCGCGCGACGGGCGCGGCCGAAAGGGATCAGGAAGTTGCGTGCGTAGCCATCTTTAACCTTGACGACTTCACCCAGATTGCCCAGGTTGACGACTTTGTCGAGCAGAATAATTTGCATGAGGTTACTCCTTACAGGCTTTTGTGCTGATCGCTGTAAGGCAGCATCGCGAGGAAGCGAGCACGCTTGACGGCAGTGTTGATCTGGCGCTGGAAAATCGCGCGCGTGCCGGTCAGGCGTGCGGGGATGATTTTTCCGTTTTCGGATACAAAGTCGCGCAGGGTGTCGATGTCTTTGTAGTCGATTTCTTCAACGCCAGCGGCTGTGAAGCGGCAAAAGCGCTTGCGCTTGAACAGCAGGGATTGGGTATTGCGCTTGGGGCGCTTGTCTTTGTTAAAACGTTTTGGTCCGGCCATGATGGACTCCTTAAATAGGGTTCAGTACTTGTTCGAAATGTTCGAAAGCTTGAATATGAAAAACAACGCTTTTACTGGTGCGCGCATTGATGAGAAACCCCGTGAACCTGAAAGCTTTACCTAAAGGCAGCCGGACTGTTTGTTCAGCCAGCGATCCGAAAGCAACGGCTCTGAGCGTCAACTTGACCTGTCTGGTAGCACCCGTTTCAACAATTTCAGACTCGTGTTCGAGGATGAAATTGACAGCGGGAATTCCAGCGGGCGTGTAGCGGAGAGCGCTTAGCTCGGCGATACAGGCGGTCAGTTCAACGTGGTTCACTGCAAATTAATACTTTCTTGAGGTGCGCAACAGTGAGTCGTTCAACCACAAGGCCGCTTATTGAGCGGCGTATTCTTGCTGTTGGGTTTTACGGGCTTCTTCCCTCTCGACGTTGCGCATCATGAGGGATGGGCCGGTTTCAGCCTTTTTCTTGAGCACGGTCAGGTGGCGCAGCACGGCATCATTGAACTTGAACGCGTGTTCAATTTCTTCCATCACGGCCTGGCTGGCTTCGATGTTGATGCAGAGGTAGTGGGCTTTGCCGAGTTTCTGGATCAGGTACACCAGCTGGCGGCGGCCCCAATCTTCAACCCGGTGCACAGTTCCACCGCCGGCGGTAATCATGCCCTTGTAACGTTCCAGCATGGCTGGGACTTGCTCGCTTTGGTCCGGGTGGATCAGCAAGACGATCTCATAGTGACGCATAAACTCTCCTTTTGGTTAATGAAAGCTGCCCCAGCGTCGTTAAGGGTGCAGCAAGGCGAAGCCCATGATTATAGCCCGACAGCTTCCAGGCGCGAAAAAGCCGCCCTCCAGCGCGATTGTTGAAAGCCTTGAAGGCCCGCTTGGCCGGTCAAAGGGCAAGGAACCTAAAGGCTTTTCAGGTCGGGATAACGGATGTATTCGACCAGATCCTGGGCTTTCTGACTGGGCGGCGGGGTCACCAGGCTCACCAGCACGATCACGGCAAAGCCGACCGGTACGCCGAAAAGGCCCGCGGAAATGGGGTCGATGCCCCACCAAAGCTGAACCGGCGACGTGATGCCAAAGGTGGCGCGCAACCAGGGCTGGGTGGTGAACATGTAGTAGGAAGTCACGCCCAGGCCCGACACCATGCCCAGGACGGCCGCACTGCCCGTGGCACGCTTCCAGAAAATACCCAGGCTGAGTGCT
>DASUIO010000321.1:0-14097 GCA_036279755.1 Polaromonas sp.
GTCAAGGTCATGGACGTTGATGCGCCGCCGGGCAGGCCCGAGCTGGTGCATACGGCGTCGGCCGATGACTCCGACGCCAAGCCATCGGACCGGGCAGATTCCGAAGCGGTGGATGACAAGGCAGTGGATGCCGACGCGGCGCACGAGGTGTCCTTTGTGCGTGATGCACGGCGCAAGGCTTTCTGGAAAAAGCCGATGGCACGGTTGTCGCTGGGGGCGATCTCCCTTTCATTGCTGCTTGCGCTGACCTTGCAGTGGGTGATGCAGCAAAAAGATACTCTGGCGGCGCGGGAGCCGCGGCTCGTCCCCTTGCTTCAGATGCTTTGCGGCACATTGCGCTGTGAAATCAGGCCGCCGCGCCATATCGATGCGCTGGTGATTGACAGTTCCACCTTCACCAGACTCGGTCCTGAGGCTTATCGCCTCAGTTTCGCGCTCAAGAATACCGGGGCCACCCTTCTCGAAATTCCTTCTCTGGAGGTGACCCTGACCGATACCCAGGACCAGGCGGTGGTGCGCCGCGTGCTCGCGCCCGCGCAGTTTGGCGCAAGCACCGGCACGCTGGCAGCGCATTCGGAACTGCTCGGCTCAGTGAGCATGAAAGTATCTGGCGACAGCGGCCATGCGGTCTCGCCGTCGCTGCCATCGTCCGCTTTAGCTGCACCACCTGCGTCTTTTCAGGTGGCTGGCTACCGCATCCTTGCCTTTTACCCTTGATTGAATAGAGAACTGAATGTCTGTTGTAATTTGCGGCTCCCTGGCGTTTGACACCATCATGACTTTTGAGGGCCGCTTTTCCGAGCAAATCCTGCCCGACCAGTTGCACATCCTCAACGTTTCCTTTCTGGTGCCAGCGCTGCGCCGTGAATTCGGTGGCTGTGCCGGCAACGTCGCCTATGGCCTGCAGCTGCTCGGCGGCACGCCTTTGCCCATGGCTACGGTCGGTAGCGATGGCGCTGACTACGTGGGGCGTCTGCAAACAATGGGCATCAGCACCGAATTTATCCGCCAAGTCGGTGATACCTATACCGCGCAGGCCATGATCATGACCGATCGCGACAACAACCAGATCACGGCTTTTCATCCGGGCGCAATGATGCAGGCCCACGCCACCCGGATTGAGGCCCGCAGCGATATCAAGCTGGGCATTATTTCGCCGGACGGGCGCGACGCCATGCTGCAGCACGCCGAACAGTTCAAAGCGGTCGATATCCCGTTTGTATTTGATCCGGGCCAGGGGCTGCCCATGTTCGACGGCCAGGAGCTGGCTCATTTCGTCGAATTGGCAAGCTGGGTCACGGTCAATGATTACGAAGCCAGGATGCTCTGCGACCGTACGGGACTGTCTTGCGCCGAGCTGTCCCAGCGGGTGCAGGGCCTGGTGGTGACGCTGGGGGCGGAGGGTTGCGAGGTCTGGATCGACGGTGAACAAACAGCAGTACCCGCAGTGAAGGCCGAGGTGGTGGTCGATCCGACGGGATGTGGTGATGCGTTCCGGGGCGCGCTGCTTTACGGGTTGGAGCAGGGCTGGTCGCTGGCCCGTTGCGCCGCTCTTGGGAACCGGATGGGTGCGCGCAAGATTGCCAGCCGTGGTGGGCAGAATTACACGCTGACTTCTGCTCAAATCAAGGACTAGCCCAATCGTTACGGACGCTATCTGAATGAATAGCGACTGGCGGCGACACGGTGGCTTGCAAGTCGCCGGAGTATAAAAAAGCCCGACATCTTGCGACATCGGGCTACAAGCCGAAAACCCTGATTGCTTAGGGTTTGCTGGCTGTTGGAAACGGCCAGGCCGCTTGCGGGTTCAGCGTCGTCTGGGCCGCAGGGGCAAGCGCTACAGCGGGCGCTTGGGCAGCGGGTTTCTTCGCGGCTTTCTTCGCAGCGGGCTTTTTCGCGGCTTTTTTGGCGGCAGGCTTTTTCGCAGCGGGCTTCGTCGCCGCGGCCTTTTTTGCTACCTTTTTTGCAGCGGGCTTTTTCGCGGCTACGGCTTTGGTCGCGGCTTTTTTCGCTGGCGCTTTTTTTGCCGCTACTTTTTTGGCAGGCGCTTTTTTCGCGACTACTTTTTTAGCAGCTACTTTCTTCGCTGGTGCCTTTTTAGCAGCTACTTTTTTAGCTGGCGCTTTTTTTGCAGGGGCTTTTTTCGCCACTACTTTTTTCGCTGGCGCTTTTTTCGCCACTACTTTTTTAGCAGCCACTTTTCTCGCCGGTGCTTTCATGGGAGCAGCTTTCTTAGCCGCAGGTTTTTTCGCAGTTGCCATGGTTTTCTCCTTTTTCACGTTGCAAAGAGCACTTCACGCTTGGAGTACGCGAAGTGATTCACGGCGTTGGGCTGTCGGCTAACCGGGCCCAGCGCCGCGAACTCAGGAACAAAGCCCAGCGCGCACTCTCGGGCAGCGTCATGGGGCATTGCAATTCTAGAAATCATTGTTGTGTTTACGGTGTGTTTTTCTTGTCGGTCTTATTGCGTCAGTCAATCCCAGGAAAGAGCGCCTCCGGACTGGTACTCGATCACGCGGGTTTCAAAGAAGTTGCGTTCTTTTTTAAGGTCAATCATCTCGCTCATCCACGGAAACGGGTTCTCCTCGTTGGGGAAGAGCGTTTCAAGCCCAATTTGCGTAGCGCGACGATTGGCAATGTAGCGGAGGTAGCCTTTGAACATGGAGGCATTGAGCCCCAGCACGCCTCTGGGCATGGTGTCTTCGGCGTAGCGGTACTCCAGCTCAACCGCTTTCATGAACAAGGCCTTGATCTCGGCCTTGAACTCCGCGGTCCAGAGGTGCGGGTTTTCCAGCTTGAGCTGGTTGATCAAATCAATGCCGAAGTTGCAGTGCATGGACTCGTCGCGCAGGATGTACTGGTATTGCTCGGCCGCGCCTGTCATCTTGTTCTGGCGACCCAGGGCAAGAATCTGCGTGAAGCCCACATAGAAGAACAGGCCTTCCATCAGGCAGGCGAACACGATCAGTGACTTGAGGAGGGTCTGGTCAGCTTCGGTGGTGCCGGTTTTGAAGTGGGGATCGGAGATGACTTCAATGAAAGGAATCAGGAACTGGTCCTTGTCCCTGATGGACTGCACTTCGTTGTAGGCATTGAAGATCTCGCTCTCGTCCAGTCCCAGTGATTCGGTGATGTACTGGTAGGCGTGGGTGTGGATGGCCTCTTCGAACGCCTGGCGCAGCAGGAACTGGCGGCATTCGGGGGCCGTGATGTGGCGGTACGTTCCCAGCACGATGTTGTTGGCCGCGAGCGAATCGGCGGTCACGAAGAAACCCAGGTTGCGCTTGACCAGGCGACGCTCGTCTTCGGTCAGGCCGTTCGGGTCTTTCCAGAGGGCGATATCGCGCGTCATGTTGATTTCCTGCGGCATCCAGTGGTTGGCGCAGGTGGCAAGGTATTTTTCCCAGGCCCATTTGTACTTGAATGGCACCAGCTGATTGACATCCGTCTGGCCGTTGATGATGCGTTTGTCGGAAGCCTTGATGCGGTGAGACTTACCGGGTGCTGCAGCCGTATCGGCGGAAGAAAATTCGGCGCCGCGCGGCATGTGCATTTGGGCTTGCGGCTGCTCGATTGACGTCAAGGAAAGAGGTGGGAGTTCCATCGAGCGGCTGTCGGGAAAGCCGCTGGTGAGAGATTTTTGCAACGATGGTTTGACTTCTTCGTCCCAGGTCAACATAGAGGTTTCCAATATTTTTTGATTATGAAAGCAGCGATAAAAAATGAAAAGTATTCATTCGCATCGCTGCGAATTAGTGTTGCTCTATTGCATCGAATTGTGCGAAAAATTTCAGCGCACGATGTGTCAACTTTTTTTATTGGCAGGCCTCACAACCTGGGTCATCGATCGCGCAGAACTTGATGTCGGTCGCAGGGCTTGCCTTCAGCTGCGCTTGCGCCGCAACGGCCGCCGCCGCAAGCGCGCCCATGCCGCCGCTCGCGGCTTCCTGGCCTGATGAAACCGAGTTGAGCTTGCCAGCCTGCACGGTGGATTTTTCGGCGTGCGTGGCGCCCATGGTGCGCAGGTAGTAAGTGGTTTTCAGTCCCCGCAACCAGGCCAGTTTGTAGGTTTCGTCGAGCTTCTTGCCCGAGGCGCCGGCCATGTAGATATTGAGCGACTGGGCCTGATCAATCCATTTCTGGCGGCGTGCGGCAGCTTCCACGATCCAGGACGTTTCCACTTCAAACGCGGTTGCGTAAAGCGCCTTGATGTCCTGCGGCACGCGGTCGATCGGGCGCAGCGATCCGTCAAAGTGTTTGAGGTCAACCACCATCACGTCGTCCCACAGGCCGAGGCGCTTCAGATCGCTGACCAGGTAGCCGTTGACCACCGTGAATTCGCCGGACAGGTTGGACTTCACCGAGAGGTTGCCGAAGCAGGGCTCGATACAGGCGTCAACCCCGATGATGTTGGAGATGGTGGCCGTCGGGGCAATGGCGACACAGTTTGAGTTGCGCATGCCGTCCTGGGCAATCTTCTTGCGCAGGGCTTCCCAGTCCAGTGTGGCGGAGCGGTCAACTTCAACATAACCGCCGCGCGCCTCAAGCAGCAGGTCCAGCGTATCCAGCGGCAGGATGCCTTGGTCCCAGAGCGAGCCTTTGTAGCTGGCGTACTGGCCGCGCTCTTTGGCCAGCTCGGTGGAGGCCCAGTACGCGTGGTAGCAGACCGCTTCCATGGACTTGTCGGCAAATTCGACGGCTGCTTGCGAAGCGTACGGTACGCGCAGTTCATACAGGCAGTCCTGGAAGCCCATGATGCCCAGACCGACAGGCCGGTGGCGCATGTTGGCATCGCGGGCCTTCTGGACGGCGTAGTAGTTGATGTCGATCACGTTGTCCAGCATGCGCATGGCCGTTGTGATGGTTTTCTTCAGTTTCTCGTGATCCATCGCGCCGTCCTTCAAATGCTGGACCAGGTTGATCGAACCGAGGTTGCACACGGCCGTTTCGGTCGCGCTGGTGTTGAGCGTGATCTCGGTGCACAAATTGGAAGAGTGCACGACGCCGACATGCTGCTGCGGGGAGCGAATATTGCAGACATCCTTGAAGGTGATCCAGGGGTGGCCGGTTTCAAACAGCATCGACAGCATCTTGCGCCACATGTCAGTGGCTTGCAGTTTGCGGGAAGGCTGGAGCTCGCCGCGCTCGGCCTGGGCTTCATAGGCCGTATAAATCTCTTCGAACTCCTTGCCGAATTTGTCGTGCAGGTCCGGTGTGTCAGATGGCGAGAAGAGGGTCCAGCTGCCTTTTTCCATCACGCGGCGCATAAAGAGGTCGGGGATCCAGTTGGCCGTATTCATGTCGTGCGTGCGGCGACGGTCATCGCCGGTGTTCTTGCGCAGTTCCAGGAATTCCTCGATATCGAGGTGCCAGGTTTCCAGGTAGGCGCAGACCGCGCCCTTGCGTTTGCCGCCCTGATTGACCGCTACCGCGGTGTCGTTGACAACCTTCAGGAAAGGCACTACGCCCTGGGATTCGCCGTTGGTCCCCTTGATATGGGCGCCCATGGCGCGCACCGGCGTCCAGTCGTTGCCGAGGCCACCGGCAAATTTGGACAGCAGGGCGTTTTCCTTGATGGCATCGTAAATGCCGCCCAGGTCATCGGCCACCGTGGTGAGGTAGCAGGACGACAGCTGCGATCGCAGGGTGCCCGCATTGAACAGCGTTGGCGTGCTCGACATGAAGTCAAACGACGAAAGAAGTTCGTAGAACTCGATGGCCCGCTCTTCGCGCTGGCTTTCATTGAGCGAGAGCCCCATGGCCACGCGCATGAAAAAGGCCTGTGGCAGTTCAATGCGCTGCTTGCGCACATGCAGAAAATAACGGTCATACAGGGTTTGCAGTCCGAGGTAGTCGAATTTCAGGTCGCGCTCCGGCTTGAGCGCGGCGCCCAGGCGGGCCAGGTCAAACTGCTGCAGTTTTTCGTCGAGCAGCTCGTTCTGGACGCCTTTGGCAATGAACTCTGGAAAGTAACTTGCATAGCGGGTCGCCATGTCTTGCTGGCTGACTTCCTCGCCCAGAACTTCCTTGCGGATGGTGTGCAGCAGCAGGCGCGCAGTGGCGTAGGTGTAATCAGGGTCTTTTTCAATCAGGGTGCGGGCCGCCAGGATGGAGGCCTTGTAGACTTCCTCGATAGGCACGCCGTCGTAGAGGTTGCGCATGGTCTCAAGCACAATCGGATCGGCTTTGACCTCTGCGCCCAGGTTGGCGCACGACGCTTCAATCAGCGCCTGCAGGTTACGGAGATCGAGTGCAAGCCTCTTGCCGCCATCCATCACATGCAGCAAGGGTGCAACGGGCGTGTTGGCTTGCGACTGGCTGGCGCGTTCCTGGTTGCGTTTTTCACGGTAAAGCACATAGGCGCGCGCTATCTCGTGGTGGCCACCGCGCATCAGGCCCAGCTCAACCTGGTCCTGCACATCTTCAATATGAAAGGTGCCGCCACTTGGGCGCGAGCGCATCAGGGCGCGAATGACGGCTTGCGTCAGGCTGTCGACGGTTTCGCGCACGCTTGCCGAAGCCGCTCCCTGCTTGCCATGCACGGCCAGAAAAGCCTTCATCATGGCGACGGCAATCTTGTTGGGTTCGAACGGAACCACTCCGCCATTGCGGCGAATGATCTGGTAATGGGCGAGCGGGTTCGGTTGCGCGTGGGTAGCGCTGCTTGCCGGAATGCTGGACGTAACGGGCATCGTGTGTTGTGCTGTTTGCATGGCTTCCTCTGTTGCTTTGTTTTATGACGGGTCTGATGTGCAGTTCAGGGCAATTCTGGATTTGCTGAAGGTCAGTCCGGCCTATCAACCAATCCCTTCGTTTGCGTGCCAGATTAGCCCGAATTACATCAAACTGAATTAGGGCTTAGACACTATACCTAGGGTGCTAAGGTAAGACAAGCCACTACGGGTAGTGTATTCCCGACTAAATTCATTGTTACATGCTGGGGTCTTTTTTTGCCATGTCATGGACGCCTGAAGCGGCCGGAGCGCGATCCGACGGACCGGGCATGCAGGCATGAACTGATCAGGCCTCAGCAAATGGTCGGGAAAAATCCGGCCGGGGAAGCCAGCGAACGCTGCAACAAGGGCCAGTCAAAACCGGGGCCGGGGTCCTGCTTGCGCCCTGCGGCAATGTGCTCGTGTCCGGCAATATGTGCGATGGGATAGGCCTGAAGCAGTGCCGCGCACAACCCGGCCAGGGTTTCATACTGGGGCGCTTCAAAGGTGCCGCCTTCGAGTCCTTCCAGTTCAATGCCGATGGAATCGTCATTGCAGTTGCTTCGTCCCCGGTAATTGGATTCACCGGCATGCCAGGCACGGTCGCCGCACGCCACAAATTGCCACAGCGCGCCGGAACGGGTGATGAAAAAGTGCGACGAAACCTGCAGACCCCGAATACTCTGAAAATAAGGGTGGGTGTCCCAGTCAAGCTGATTGGTGAAAAGGCGCTGTACGTTGCCGTTGTCAAACTCCCCGGGCGGCAGGCTGATGGAATGAATGACGAGCAGGTCAATTTGTGCATCGGCAGGTCGCGGACCGAAGTTGGGCGAAGCCAGTGCGCGTGCATACCGATACCAGCCGCCCTGCCACAAGGCAGGACTGGCCCGGACGTCATGGCGCTCAGGCGTCGTCATCGAGCGCGTCAAGGGCGTCATCATGGCCCGGTGTCACGATGTTCAGGCGGGCAATGCGGTAGCGGATCTGGCGCAGGCTCAGGCCCAGTTTGGAGGCGGCGGCCGTCCGGTTAAAGCCGGTCTCCTGCAATACCTTGGACAGGATGCTTCGTTCCTGCTGGTCCAGAAAATCCTGCAGATTTTCCGGAACGGCCACAGGGTCCTCTGCCGGTGGATCAAAATGCAGGTCGCTGCCTTCACCGAGTGCCACCGCGCGGTGCAGGATATTTTCAAGTTCCCTGACATTGCCGTTAAAGGCGCGCGAACGCAATTGCGCCATCACCGGGCCGGTTAGCGCGGGCAGGCTGAACCCGGACTCCTGGCAGATTTTTGAAAGCAGGGCGCTGCAAAGTGCCGGCAGGTCTTCGCGGCGTTCGCGCAGCGGCGGCATCACAATTTCGATCACGTTGAGCCGGTAATACAAATCCTGGCGAAAGTTTCCCGCCTGAACTTCCGCCGCAAGATCTTTGTGCGTTGCGCTGACGATGCGCACATCGACCGTATCTTCCTGCGGCGAGCCCAGCGGCCGCACAGCGCGCTCCTGAATGGCCCGCAGCAGCTTGGATTGCATGGCCAGCGGCAAGTCGCCAATTTCGTCGAGAAACAGGGTTCCGCCCTTGGCGGCCTGGAAAAGCCCAAGCCGATCTTGCGCGGCGCCGGTGTAAGCGCCTTTGCGTGCGCCAAAGAACTCTGCTTCCAGCAGGTTTTCAGGAATCGCACTGCAGTTGACCGCCACGAAGGGGCCTGCCGCGCGGTGGCTGCAAGCATGCACCGCGCGCGCGACCAGCTCTTTGCCGGTACCGGATTCGCCCTGTATCAAAACGGGCGCCATGCTGCCGGCCACTTTGACAATGCGGGACTTGACCGCTTGCATCACGGGCGATTCACCGACCAGTTTCTGCAATTGGGCTGAAGCCGCGCTCGATGTTGATGCTGCCGACTGGCAGGCGCTCGGTGGGGCAAGCCGTGTGCCAGGCGACGCTGCGCCTGGCTCGCCCGTGACGGCCAACATCAGACTTTGGGTACCTTGTATGGCTGATGCGACCACGCTGCGGAACTGTTTCAGGTCGACGGGCTTGGTCAGATAGTCAAACGCCCCCGCCTTGAGGGCTTCCACCGCATTTTCAGCAGAGCCGTGCGCCGTGATGACCACGCAGCGCTCCGCGCGCTGCTGGAGCGCCATGTCGTGCAGCAGTTCAAGCCCCAGGCCGTCGGGCAGGCGCATGTCGGTGATGACCGCGTCGAAGCGATGTTCCTTGAGTTGCTCGCGGGCCTGCAATAGGTCGCCGACTGCTTCCACCCGATACCCTTCCCTGAGCAGCGTCAGTTCGTAGAGGGTGCGCAGATCCGGCTCGTCATCGATGACGAGAATACGGGCTGCTTGGGAGGCGGGCGTTTGCAGGCTCATAGTCTCAGACAAGTATGGCGTCGAAAGAAGACGGATCGGTGCCCAGAGGCTGTGATGCCGATTTGAACATGACAAAAAATTCATTGCCCTCCGTGCCTGCGCGCAGCACGCGCTGGTAGCCAATCAGCGCGCCATAGCGTTCGCACAGTTCCCGGCAGATATAAAGACCCAGTCCGCTGGAGCGGCTCTCGGAGGAGAAAAAAGGTTCGAACAGATGCGTCTGGACCGTTTTTTCCAGCGGTGGGCCGTCGCTCCATATCGCCAGCCGGGCCTGCCCCGGTGCCACCACCTGGGTGACCACTTCAATGGCTTGGGCGGAGCCGCTGGCGTAGCGCAGGGCATTGTCCAGCAGGTTGATCATCAGGCGCCGCAAGTGCTCGGGCTCAAACCACACCGCCGCATTGATGGAGTGGGTCGTCATGCGCATCCGCTGCGTTGCCGCGTTTTGACTGGCCCAGTCTGTGGCGATGCGAAGAACCGTGTCGTCCAGCAGCAGCGTGCTCGCTTGGGGTGCGGGTAGCTCCGCTTGGGCGCGAGAAATGTTCAGCACTTCGTCGACAATTTTGGCCAGGCGCTGCGCGTTTTGCCTGACCATGGCCGTGAGCTGACGTTGAGCGGGGTCGTGAAGATCCTCTTCGAGCAGTGCATTGGCCTGGGAAATGGCGGCCAGCGGGTTTCTGATTTCGTGGGCCACTGCGGCAGACATACGCCCCATGGCCGCCATTTTTTCGGTACGAACACGCGCTTCCATTTCACGCAGGTCTTCGAGAAACATCACGCACAGGCTGTCGGGCGTGCCATTTTGCGAGGCTGCCAGCCGCGTTCGCACATGGAGCCGCCTGGCATGGCCCATCGGGTCGTCGAGGCTGATATCCGCCGCTTGTGGCGACTGGCTGGTAAAGGTGCGACGCATCAGTTCGGCCAGGGGATGCCATGCGGTTTCGCCAGCGAGCAGGAAGGGAGCGGAGCCCACGGCCTCCTGCGTGGCCAGCAAGCGCCTGGAGGCCGGATTGGCCGAACGCACAATGCCATGAATATCAGTCACCAGAACGCCGTCGGCCAGCGCTTCAATCACCAACTCATTGACCTGGGTTTGCATGCGCGCAGCGGACTGGCTGCGCTTGGCCAGCTGTTCCTCCCGCGCCAGCCGCAGGGCCAGCTGGTTGGCCAGCAGCGCCACCAGGAAAAACCCCGAGCCGCTCAGGCCCGACTGGAGGAAGGGCGCGTTGAAATCGCCCAGCGATTGCAGCGAATTCCACCAGGCGTCGGCGAGCAGCAGCAGTGTCACGCTGGCAGCCGTACCGAAAGCCAGCAAAATCGGTCCAAGCACCGAGGACAACAGTACCGGCAGTGCAAATAGCGGGGTGTAGTTGACGCCGCCCGACTGCAGAAAATTCAGCACCGAGAACGTGACCACGTCCACGCCAATGGTGAAGGCCCAATGCGCATCAAACGTGCTGCCGGGTGGCCGGGGCCGAACCCAAAGCCGCACGGCCAGCGTGGCGCAGAGGTAGGCGACGCATACCGCGATGGACCCGTGGTTTGTTGTATTACCCAATGCATGGATGAACGCCTGCAGAAGTACCAGCACGCTGGCAATCGCGACGCGGGCCGTCATGAAAACATGCCAGAGGCGGGCGAAAGAGCCTAGCTCGGGCTTGGACTCCCAAGGTCCGGAAATTTTTTCCGCAGACTCGAGCCAAGCGTGGACTTGGGACGTCATTTAGCCTCCGGCTTGGCGGCGGTGCGCATCACTGCAGTAGATGCCCTTGGGGCCGATCAGCGCCTCGGACCGCGGCAGATGCACGTGGCAGACGTCGCAGGCCACCACTTGCGTGACCTCGGTTTCCTTTGGGGGTGTACGCGGGCGGGCACGTCGAGTGCGTTCCGCCGCGTTTCTTTCGGCCTCCCGGTTGTGGCGCCAGAGCCAAAAAACGAGCACTGCGAGCGCCGTGACCAGCAGGTACTTCATGCCCGCATCAGGACGACTTCAAGCACAAAACGCGAACCGACGTAGCCCAGCAGCAGCAGGCCCGAGCCCAGGTACAGCACACGAATGGCTTTCTGGCCACGCCAGCCCAGTCGGGCACGCCCGAGCAGCAAACCGGCGAACGTCAGCCAGGCAAGCACCGAAAATACTGTTTTGTGGTTCCACTTCCAGACCAGACCTGGTCCATAAAGTGTTTCGGCAAACAGCCAGCCCACCAGCAAGGTGGCAGAAAGCAGTACAAAACCTGCTTCAACAAAGCGAAAGGTGAGGCGTTCCAGGGTGAGCAGTGGCACGCCGGAGTAGGTTTGCCCAGTCAGCCGGATGGCGCGTTCGGACCGGGTCATCAGCCAGCCATGTACGACCGCGGCAGCAAACAGCCCATAGGAGGCAATCCCCAGAGCCCAGTGCAGCGGTAGCCAGGGTGAAACAATCGCAGGGTAACTGGCACCTGGAAAAATGAGCGAAAGGATGACTGCTGCGCTGCCCAGCCCCGCCAGCGCCCAGTGGGCCTGTAGCTGCGGAAAGAGGCGGCGCTCAATCGCATAGACTGTCAGCATCAGCCAAACGGTCATGGAAAGCGCGGGTGCAAAACCAAAACGGGGTGGCGTGCCCAGCAGGCCTTCGGCCAGGTTCAGTGCGTGCAGCAACCAGGCTGCCAGCAACAGGCTGCGGACGGTGCCGGACCCCAGACGGGGAGCGGCCAGCGCAAGTACTGCATAGACGGTGGCGGCACCTGCCGCCGCAGCAAGACCCCACAAAGCGTTCAAAGCTAAAATCATCCCTAGAGTTTAGCCTTTAGTCAGGTCTTCCATGACCTTTTTGCTCCTTCTGCGGAGCCCCCTTTCCCCATTTCCCGGAACCCATTGATGGCTTCAGCACTTACCGACAAGTTATCCCGCCTCGTCAAGGAAATGCGCGGCCAGGCCCGCATCACCGAATCCAATGTGCAGGATATGCTTCGCGAAGTTCGCATGGCGCTGCTGGAGGCCGACGTGGCCCTGCCGGTGGTGCGCGACTTCATTGCCCGCGTGAAAGACAAGGCGCTGGGCCAGGAGGTGATGGGCTCACTCTCGCCCGGTCAAGCGCTGGTGGGCATCGTCAATCGCGAACTGGCCGCGACGATGGGCGAGGGCGTGAGCGACATCAACCTGGCGGCGCAACCGCCTGCGGTTATCTTGATGGCCGGCCTGCAAGGCGCAGGTAAAACCACCACCACCGCAAAGCTGGCCAAGTACCTGATCGAAAAGCGCAAGAAAAAAGTGCTGACGGTGTCGGGTGACGTTTACCGGCCGGCTGCGATTGAGCAGCTCAAGGTGGTTACGCAGCAGGCCGGTGCCGAATGGTTTCCCAGTACGCCGGAGCAAAAGCCGGTCGATATTGCCAGGGCCGCCATCGACTACGCGCGCCGGCATTTCTTTGACGTGCTACTGGTCGACACGGCCGGGCGCCTGGCCATTGACGAAGCCTTGATGAAAGAAATCAAGGATCTGCACGCGGTTCTCAATCCGGTTGAAACGCTCTTTGTGGTCGATGCCATGCAGGGCCAGGATGCCATCAATACGGCCAAGGCATTCAAGGATGCGCTGCCATTGACCGGCATTATCCTGACCAAGACTGACGGCGACTCGCGCGGTGGTGCGGCGCTTAGCGTGCGGCAGATTACCGGCGCACCCATCAAGTTCTCCGGCACCAGCGAAAAACTCGACGGCCTGGAAGTGTTTGACGCTGAGCGCCACGCGGGCCGCATTCTGGGCATGGGCGACATCGTTGCGCTGGTCGAGCAGGTCGCTGCGGGGGTGGACGTGGCCGCGGCGCAAAAGCTCGCCGCCAAGATCAAGTCTGGCAGCGGCTTTGACCTGAGCGACTTTTTAAGCCAGTTGCAGCAGATGAAAAACATGGGCGGTCTGTCCAGCCTGCTCGACAAACTACCGGCGCAAATGGCGGCCAAGGCCGGTCAGGTCGATATGGAGAGGGCCGAAAAAGACATCAAGCGCAAGGAGGGCATCATCCAGAGCATGACGCCGCTGGAGCGCCGCAAACCTGAACTGATCAAGGCCACCCGCAAGCGGCGCATTGCGGCCGGCTCAGGCGTCCAGGTTCAGGAAGTCAACCGCCTGCTCAAGGAGTTTGAGCAAATGCAAGACATGATGAAAAAGATGAAGGGCAGCGGCATGATGAAGATGATGAAGCGCATGGGCGGCATGAAAGGCATGCCTAAATTCTGAAAAGCCGGGGTTTAGCCAAGCGCTAGCCCCAATAACTACGGGCGCAAGCAGCTACCTTTCTGGTAGCTGCTTGCGCCTGTCAAAGCGCCGTTGGCTCAATCGCTCAGGCCGCTTTTAGGCGCGGCTTGGCCAACTGGCCGGCATGCAGCCAGGCGCGTCGCAGCACAGCCGGTGAGCGGGTTTCTTCAGGAATCAGCAGATAGTTCTGCGCGCGCATCGCCGTGCCTACCCCCACCTTGCTGGTCATCACGGTCATTGGAATGGCCAGCAGCAGGGGCAAGCCCACCGGCAGCAACCAGACCAGCGCGCGTGCGTCGATCACCGCGATACCGGCTGCCAGCAGCACGATCAATCCGCTCATCGGTGCGAGTTGCGTCAGCGCATGACGCCACGGCACCGCTGCTGCTTCGCGCGGGGGCGATTTCCATTCCAGTTTCAGGCCGGTCAGCGCGACCGCGACAAACAGCGAGTGGGCCAGCATGCGGATCGGCGCCTGTAACAGGGCAATGAGTGTTTCCAGCAGCGCACTGCGCAGCAGGTTGGCGGTGCCGCCATAGGCCTGCTGCTCCCGCTTGAGCAGCACGGCGGCGATGCCCAGAAGGCGCGGCAAAAACAGCATGCACAGCGTCCAGGACCAGAGTGACAGCAGTTCGCCGGGCAGCATCGCCCAATCAGCCACCATGGGCGAGCCCGACAGCCACAGCGCGGTCCCCAGCGTGAGGAAACACAGCCACAAGGGCGCTGACAGGTAGGCCATGGCACCCGTTCCAAACATGGAGCGGTGCACAATGTGAATCCCGGGCTC
>DASUIO010000322.1:0-3880 GCA_036279755.1 Polaromonas sp.
CCCTGCAGCAGTTCCACTTTCATACCCCCGGTGGCGACAAGATTGGCGGGGAGGAATTCCCGATGGCTGCGCACCTGCTGCACAAAAGCCCGTCCGGGCAATTGCTGGCGGTCGTGGTGCTGTTTCGCATCGGTGCCGAAAACCCGATGCTGAACACACTGTTTCCGCTGATTCCGGCGCACGCCGACGGCGACCACAAGCACCCAGACATCAGCGTTGACGCCAGCAGCCTGCTGCCATCGGCCCGCGGCTACTACCGTTACACCGGCTCGCTGACCGCCGCGCCGTGCACCGAGGGCGTGGAATGGATCGTCCTGAAGCAGCCACTGGCACTCTCACCAGCGCAGCTGGCGCGCTGGCGCCAGCGCTATGCCGACAATATGCGCTCGGTGCAGCCGCTGCGTCAGCGCATCGTACTGGAAAGCCGGTAAGCTGGCAGCGTAGAGGCCGCCACAGAACCACGCATTCTTGCGTCAAGTCAAGGTGTGCATCGGGCTGATGCGGAACAATGACGCTGTTGCCGCCCCGGCATCCCGCCTGTGTTCCAAGGAATCCGACATGCACCGCCCCTTACCTTCACCTTCACGCCTTGCCCGCCTCATGCGCCCCACCCTGGGAGCCGTGCTCGCACTGCCACTGCTCGTTGGCCTGGTTTCACCGCTTGCCGCCCAGACCGTCAAACCCGTCAAACCGGCCGGTGTCGCGGTCAAGGTCACGCCCGAGATGACCGGTGCCGGCATTGTCTCCAGCGGCGTCAAACTGCCGCCCATCCCGCCGATCACCGGCAGCCGCACCCAAATGGTGCCGTCCTGGGGCAAGCCGCTGCCTTACCCGATCGTGATTGCCGACCGGCGCAACAACCGCCTGATCGAGATCGCGCCGGATAAAAGTATCCTCTGGGAATTCCCTTCGCCCAGCCTGGCGGTCTATCGCGGCAACGAAGACGTCAACTTCTCGGCCGACGGCAAGCGGCTGGCCGTCAGCGAGGAAGACAACTTTGACATCCACATCGTCGATTACGAACAACGCGCGCTGACCTGGACCTACGGCACGCCCGACACGCGCGGCAGTGGCCCGAACCTGCTGAACTACCCCGACGATGCCCACCTGCTGGCCGACGGCCACGTCATCACCGCCGACATCCGCAACTGCCGCATCCTGATCATCGACCCCAAAGACAACAAGATCACCACCCAGTGGGGCACGCCGGGCAAGTGCAAGCACAACCCGCCCAGCCAACTGGCTTACCCCAACGGGGCGACGCCGATGGCCAACGGCGACCTGTTGGTCACCGAGATCAGTGGTTCCTGGATCTCGCGCATCTCGCGCGAAGGCAAGGTGCTGTGGAGCGTCAAGGCACCCAACGTCCGCTACCCCTCGGACGCATTTCCCACGGTAGACGGCAAACAGGTCATCGTGGCCGACTTCTGGAAACCCGGCCGGGTGGTGATTTTCGACCCGGCCACGCGCAAAGTCACTTGGGAATACTTCGTCAAGGAAGGCGAAGGCATGCTCGATCACTCCTCGATTGCGCGTGAACTGCCCGATACCGGCGACATCCTGGTGGTGGACGACCTGCATGACCGCGTCATCGTGATCGACCGCAAGACCAAGGCTATCATCTGGCAGTATGGCGAGCTGAACAAAAAGGGCTACACCCCCGGCCTGCTGAACTACCCCGACGGCGTGGACCTGGACGTGTTTCGCGACTGGAAAGCGGCGCGGCGCAAGTAGGCCCCATCGCCGCCCGGCAAGGCCGGCCTAAAGCTCGCGTACAAGGGGAAGACTAGGGGCTCCAAACCGGATCGGCGATCTTTGACTATCATTGTGGGTTTCCCCGAACCCACGCCGCTTTGACCACTTCCCCCGACGCCAGCCTCCCCGCAGCCCCCCCAGACGGCAAGTACCTTGCCCACGCGCTGCAACTGCAGCGCATCAGCATCCGAGGGGCCCGTACCCATAACCTGAAGAATATTGACCTCGATATTCCGCGCAACCAGCTGGTGGTCATCACCGGCCTGAGCGGCTCGGGCAAGTCGTCGCTCGCCTTTGACACGCTGTATGCCGAAGGCCAGCGCCGCTACGTGGAAAGCCTGTCCACCTACGCGCGGCAGTTTTTGCAGCTGATGGACAAGCCCGACGTGGACTTGATCGAGGGCCTCTCGCCGGCCATTTCCATCGAGCAGAAAGCGACCTCGCACAACCCGCGCTCCACGGTGGGCACGGTGACCGAAATTCACGACTACCTGCGCCTGCTGTTTGCCCGCGCCGGCACGCCTTTTTGTCCCGAGCATGATTTGCCGCTGCAGGCGCAAAGTGTCAGCGAGATGGTCGATGCCGTACTGGCCCTGCCCGAAGACAGCCGGCTGATGATCCTGGCGCCCGTGGCGCGCGAACGCAAGGGCGAGTTTGAGGGCGTATTTGCCGAGATGCAGGCCCAGGGCTATGTCCGCTTTCGCGTCGATGGCACGATCTATGAATTTGACGATCTGCCCAAACTCAAGAAGACCGAGAAGCACAACATTGACGTGGTGATCGACCGCATCAAGGTGCGCGCTGATTTACAGCAGCGCCTGGCGGAAAGCTTTGAGGCGGCGCTCCGGCTGGCCGACGGCAAGGCGATTGCGCTCGAAATGGACACCGACAAAGAACACCTGTTCAGCGCCAAATTTGCCTGCCCGGTCTGCAGCTACTCGCTCAGCGAGATGGAACCGCGCCTGTTTTCCTTCAACTCGCCCGTGGGCGCCTGCCCGAGCTGCGACGGCCTGGGGCATAGGGAATTTTTTGACCCGACGCGAGTGGTGGCGTTTCCAGGGCTCAGTCTGGCCAGCGGCGCCGTCAAGGGCTGGGACCGACGCAATGCCTATTACTTTTCCATGCTGGAAAGCCTGGCCAGTCATTACAAGTTTGACATCGACGCGGCCTTTGAAAACCTGCCCGACAACGTGCAGCAGGTGGTGCTGCACGGCTCGGGCGACGAAGAGATCAAGTTCAGCTATGTGATGGATTCCGGTAAATCTACCGGAAAAAAAGTAGGCAAGAAGCACCCGTTTGAAGGCGTGATCACCAACTTTGAACGCCGCTACCGCGAGACCGATTCCGCCGTGGTGCGCGAAGAGCTTGCGCGCTACCGCAGCGTGCAAGCCTGTCCCGACTGCGCGGGCACGCGCCTGCGCCAGGAAGCGCGCCATGTGTATCTGGTCGGCACGACGGAAGGCGAGAATGGCGCGGGCCGCGTCAGTAGCCGCCAGGCCATTTATGAAGTCAGCCACGCCACCTTGCGCGAAAGTTTCAACTACTTCAACACCCTGCAGATGGAGGGTGCCAAGGCCGAGATCGCCGGCAAGGTGGTGCGCGAAATCGGCCTGCGCCTGAAGTTTCTCAACGACGTCGGCCTGAATTATTTGAGCCTGGACCGCAGCGCCGAAACGCTGTCGGGCGGCGAGTCGCAGCGCATCCGGCTGGCCTCGCAAATCGGCTCGGGCCTGACCGGCGTGATGTATGTGCTTGACGAGCCCAGCATCGGCCTGCACCAGCGCGACAACGACCGCCTGATCGGCACGCTCAAACACCTGCGCGACATTGGCAACAGCGTGCTGGTGGTCGAGCACGATGAAGACATGATCCGCGCCGCAGACCATGTGATCGACATGGGGCCGGGCGCGGGCATTCATGGCGGCCGCGTGATGGCGCAAGGCACATTTGAAGAAGTGCAGGCCAACCCCAATTCATTGACCGGGCAGTACCTGGCGCGAACGCTGCAGATTGCCGTGCCCAAGCGCCGCACGCCCTGGCTGCCCACGGTAAAAAAGGCAACCCCCTTCGACAAAAGCAAATCGCGCTTTCCGCCCAGCCCGGCCGCCAGCCGCCGTGCCGAGCG
>DASUIO010000323.1:0-2780 GCA_036279755.1 Polaromonas sp.
CTGTGGTACGCGGGCGCCTTTGGCCTAGGCCTGATCGCCAGCCGACTCGGCGACCGCGTAAGCCTGGGGTTTGTGGTGGAAACTGAACATCAGGTTGAGGCGCATTTGGCGAGTCACCTGGAACTGCTGCCTGAGGGCGACCACGAATCACGCGCTATCGTGGCACAAATGAAAGACGACGAGGCGCGGCACGCGCGGGCTGCCGAAGATGCGGGCGCGATGCAACTGCCGGCACCCGTGAAGGCGCTGATGCGCTCGGTAGCCAAGGTGATGACGACGGTGGCGCACCGGGTGTAGCGCGGGGCGCTCCGAAACTGGCAAGGGAACTCAAACTGGAAACGGCAGTTGATCGCTTGATGGTTTTAGTAAACCCGCATGAAATCAAGCTTTTCCACCTTTGATCACGTTCCCCTTTCAGGTGAGAGCACGACACACCCGACAGGGCTGATGCCCTTCAATACGACCTGCCGGGGCCGGGCTTGTCCTTCCCGCGCTCGGCATCAACCCATGAAAAACGACGCGGTGGCGACTCTCTGGTAACAGCCACCGCGTCAATGCTTGCGTCAACGGTACTTATTCAGCCTTCTCCCTGCGCGGATAGCGGCCGGGGAAGAGCTCATTGAGCTTCCAGCCCTGTTCGCCCATGATGATGTCGCCCGCACGCTGCGCTTCACTCAGCTCGGCCTTCACTTCAGCCCGGGTGCGGCTCTGTCCAGCAACCTTGGCAGGATAGCGGCCAGGAAAGAGCTCATTGAGCTTCCAGCCGTGGTCGCCGCCCACGATGATGTCGCCCGTCCGTTGCGCTTCACTCAGCTCGGCCTTCACTTCAGCTCGGGTGCGGCTCTGTCCAGCAGCCTTGGCAGGATAGCTGCCGGGGAAGATCTCATTGAGCTTCCAGCCCTGCTCGCCGCCCATGATGATGTCGCCCGTCCGTTGGGCTTCAAGCAGTTCTGCCTTGACTTGAGCGCGCGTTTTTGGGGCTGCCGGATCTACCGTCTGGGCATTGCCTGCGGCCAAGGTCGCCAAAGCGAGGGTGAGCGCGGATACAAACTTGGCATTCAACTTGGTATTCATGATGAACTCCTAAAAAAGTACAACAACTTTTCTGGGCACAGCAAGAAATTGATTTCACGTCTGTCCAGATTGGCTAGGATGAACTTTAAGAAAGTCAAGTTTCAAGATGACTGTTTCAACATGTGGCCTTCCCCGTTTTAATAAACCAATGGATACAAAACCTCCATGACGAAGCAGCTTGAACGCCAGCGAGTTCAGCCGGTCAAGATGACCGTGCCGGGGCCCTCTCCACCAACTCAAAGCTGGTGGTTATTTCTGCGGTTTTGGCCAGCATGATAGTGGCCGAGCAGTATTTTTCGTGACTCATGGCAATCGCGCGTTCCACGGCGCTGGCGGTCAGGCCGCATCCCGTTACGACAAAATGCATGTGGATTTTGGTGAACACCTTGGGGTCTGTGGGCGCCCTTTCGGAGCTGAGCTTGACCGAGCAGCCGTGCACATCGTGGCGTCCGCGCTTGAGGATCAGCACCACGTCATAAGCCGTGCAGCCGCCGGCGCCCGCGAGCACGGTTTCCATGGGACGCGGCGCCAGGTTGGCGCCGCCATTTTCCGGCTTGTTGGCGTCGGGCGCACCGTCCATCACCAAGGTGTGGCCGCTGCCGGTTTCGGCGAGAAAAGTCATGCCTGAACGCGACCCCGTTGCGGCGCTGTTGCCTGTCCAGCTCACTGTGCATTCCATAAAACCATTCCTTATGCAAAAAATAAAACTAAAACTCTGGAAATGTTGAATTTTCACCACAAAATATTGTGCGGCGCAACATCACTCCGCTATACTAAAACCATCGCATCAATATGGATTATTCCCACGGGTTAAACGTATTTTTGCACTGGTTGTCTCCTCCACCTCCTCAAAGGGTGGATTTATAGGCCCAGACCGCAAGGTCTGGGCTTTTTTTGTGCCCATTTTCTCGCCCACTATGATGTCAGGTTGCGAGATAAAAATGCCATCCAACACCAAACCCATTGCCAGCCCTGCATCCCGAAGCACCCAAGCTCCCGGAAAGCCTTCCAAAAAAGCGCTCAAGCCCGCTGATTACCTGAAAAAAATCCTGACCGCCCGCGTTTACGACGTGGCGGTGGAGTCGGCGCTGGAGCCGGCAAAAAACCTGAGCCTGCGCTTGAACAACACGGTGCTGCTCAAGCGCGAAGACCAGCAGCCGGTGTTCAGCTTCAAGCTGCGCGGCGCCTACAACAAGATGGCGCATCTGAGCCCGGCCCAGCTCAAAAAAGGCGTGATCTGCGCCTCGGCCGGCAACCATGCCCAGGGGGTGGCGCTAAGCGCGCAGAAGCTCGGCACACGCGCCGTGATTGTGATGCCCACCACCACGCCGCAAGTCAAAATTGATGCGGTCAAAGGCTGGGGCGGCGAGGTGATTCTTCATGGCGACAGCTATTCGGATGCCCATGCCCATGCCGTGGTGCTTGAAAAAAAGCAGGGCCTGACTTTTGTGCACCCGTTTGACGACCCGGACGTGATCGCCGGCCAGGGCACGATTGCGATGGAAATCCTGCGCCAGCTGCAAACCTTGAGCTCCAACCGGTTAGATGCCGTGTTTGTGGCCATTGGCGGCGGCGGGCTGATTTCTGGCGTGGCGAACTACATCAAGGCGGTCCGGCCCGAGATCAAGGTCATCGGCGTGCAGATGAACGACTCCGACGCCATGATCCAGTCGGTACACGCGAAAAAGCGCGTGACGCTCCCCGAC
>DASUIO010000324.1:0-44920 GCA_036279755.1 Polaromonas sp.
GGGCCTGACCAGCGGTGCAGACAAAGACGAACTGTTTGTGATTCGAGCCGATGGCAGCGTTTTGTCGAACAACGGCAGCTGGTTTGGCAGTGTCGCGCGCGCGGAAGTGCAACCGGGTGATTTGATTGTGTTGCCGGAAAAGACGGACCATGAAAGCGGGTGGAGTGTATTCACGCGCAACGCCAAGGATATTACGCAGATTATTTACCAGTTCAGTCTGGGGGCTGCGGCGATCAAGACGCTAAGGCAGTGAGCGAGAGCCGCTTGATGTGAGCGGTCGTCTGTATTTGCTCAAGGTTTGCCTTTTGGCGCTGCTTTTGATGGTGCGGTTTTGAGCACATCCCACATGAAGAGTGGCGCCGATATAAACATTCGACGCCACAATCGGCGAGGTTCCCGCAGGAGCCTGGGCAGCCACTCTAGGCCAAGCCGCTGAAAGATCGGGGCGGAGCGCTTTACGGTATTTGCATAAAAGTCGAAGACCGCGCCAATGCCTGCAGCAAATCCCACGCACAGGTGCTGGTGATGCTCATGAAGCCACAAGTCCTGCTTGGGGGAAGTCAATCCTACCCACAGTACATCCGGACGCGTGGCGTTGACCATGGTGATCATGGCGTCCGACTCTTCCGGGCTGAATGATTCCGTGTAAGGGGGCGAATACATGCCCACAACCTTCACTGACGGGAAGTCCAACGCCAGGCGTGCTCGTATCGCGTCCAGCGTAGCCTGGCTTGAGCCAAGAAAGAAGACGCGACCGGCGCGCTGATTCAATTCCGACATCAGGCCCTGGAAGATGTCGCTGCCTGTGACGCGTGCCTTGATGGCTCCACCCTGGTGTCTGGATGCCAACACAATCCCGATCCCGTCGGGTATCAGCCAATCCGCGGCCCGCAGAGCCTGAGCAAATTTCTCGTTGTGCTTGGTCAGTGCATAAGAGTGGGGGTTGATGCAAGCTAACCAATGGCACGAAGGGGCTTGGCCTTCGGTGCGCAGGCGGGTAACGATGTCATCAATACAAGCAGAAAGGCCGCCGGCCCATACATCAAAGCCCAGGATGGACTCGTGGCTCCCTTTGTCCGTGACGGGCTTCAAGGTCGTCTCCTTACTTCATTTGGTTTTGGCTCGTCGAGGCGCGATTTCAAGCTGACCAACTGTCCCACGGTCAACGCGCGTGGTCGTAAGGACGCGATGTGGGCCAAGAGAGTGTCGAGTTGGGGCCATAAACCAAGTTGGTCAATCTCCCAGCTGTGCCCCCAAATGTGCATGACGCTATGGCGGCTCGCGCAGTCGTCTGCCAGATTCATCATGGCAGCCAGCCAGTCTTCACCTGTTGTCAGGGTGCTTAGCGCACGTATCCGCTTGCTGTAATGTCCACCGCTCAGGTAGTTTCGCCACAGCACTTTGGCCCGATGTGGGTAGAACTGGGCTGTGGTGGGGATGCTGAAGGCGTCATGTGTGATGCTCAGCCACAAGTTGCTCACCGTGCGGGCATGCTCAAAACCAGCATCGATGACCGTTTGGCGGACCCTCGTGTTCCATTTGCCGCCGGGGTAGCAGAAGCCTGACACGCCGTGCCCCAGAATCGACTCGAGCTGCTGCTTCCCTTCTCTGACCTGACGTTCGCAATCGGTGTGACTGAGGCTGGTCAGGTAACTGTGATCCAACGTGTGGCTCGCCATTTCGAACAGCCGATCCAGATTGCGCATCTCGGCATGTGACATGACGGCGTGGCCCTCGCGATTGCGGATGGGTACATAGAACGTGCCGCTCAAGCCATGGTGCTCAAGCAATTCCCCCAGGCGGGCATCCAATGGATGTCCGTCATCCCATGAGCTTACGAAGATCACCTTGGTGCTCCATCGGCCTTTGTGTCGAGGGTTTTGCGAGCCAGGACACAGGCCCCCATGTACATTCCCTGCGACGGCAGGACTCTGTCGAGGCCCAGTGCGATCCAGCCCAATAGCTCGACGGGCAGTGTCAACGCAGCCAAGACGCCCGCCCGAAGGTAGCTGCCCAAGTTGCGTCGGGCTCTCCAGCTTTGTCGCTGCCCGGGAACAAGGTGCTGGATCATCCAGATCACCCAGCATACCCAGGCAAAAAGGGCGCCGCCCCGACGCCGTGCGCGCACGATCTCAAAACCATGCGCGACAAGCGCCTCGTGCATGCCCTCCACGGTCCAGCGGTGAAAGTCCCTTACGTCGCACTCGGGGTAGAGAAAAGGGTAGGTCAAGATAATGTGGCCACCCCCTCTGAGTACGCGATGGGCTTCCGTAAGCATGGCGTGAGGGCTAGGCACATGCTGTATGACATCGAAGGAAACAATCAGATCGATCGATGCAGATGTGAACGGCAGTTGGGCGCAATCTGCCACGACGGATGTGGATTCGGATGGGGCGATGTCCAGCGCGATATAGCGTTCAACGCCCATGTATTGCCGCAGGGTCTGTGCATAGGGCGCCGTGCCTGCGCCGATGTCCAGGCAAGTCCGCGTGACGAAGTCGCCGTCACTCAGTAGCAGGCCACATTGCTTGATGAACGCCCGCGCGATGAAGCCCACTGGATTGGTGACGTGTTTGTACCCGCGTGCAACCGAAACCAGCATTGCGGAGGTTTTCAAGTGACGCATTCCTTGGTGGCTGTCATGCACAACGTACCTCCCACCCCCAGCATCTGTGGCAATCGAGCAGCCAGCCAGAATTTGAAGCCCGGGCGCTGCAGAGGGCTGAACCGCACCTGTCTGGCGCATTTGAAGCCAGCCTTTTCTAGGTGTTGGCGGAGGCTTCGGCGATCGAACAGGAACAGGTGAAACTTTTTGGTGGCTTCTCTCCAATGGCCTTTCTCAATGCGGGCGCGCAGACCCAACCGGTTCGGCGTGGTCACAAGCAGGGTGCCACCGGGTTTCATGATTCGGTACAGCTCGCGCAAGGTTGGTTGCAGTTCCGTGAGGTGCTCAATGACCTCGACCATCGTGATCACGTCATAGCGTGCTGAGGGCAGCCCTTTTAGGTCAGACAGAAGTGATATACCCCGATGTTCAAGGCAGAAGCGGCGCGCCTCGTCTGCAAACTCGAGGC
Organism: Polaromonas sp.; assembly: GCA_036279755.1. Lineage (GTDB taxonomy): Bacteria > Pseudomonadota > Gammaproteobacteria > Burkholderiales > Burkholderiaceae_C > Polaromonas. Next base: position 3,075 of record DASUIO010000324.1, read on the forward strand.
CGTCGGCTTCAAGCGATCGGGCGCGAAGTGCCGCAACGAGTTCGCCGCTGCCAGCACCAAAATCCAGGACTTTCGCCTGGGATGACTGACGTGCAAGGCCCTGGATGAAGTCGGCATAAGACGTCGTGGCAAACGCGCCAGACTCCTGATTCGTTCCGCCCGAGGCAATTTTCTCTTCCTCGTAAGCCTGTTTGTAAATCTCGTGGAGTTCGCTGGCCGTTGGGAACACTTCCCGAAAAAACAGGCCACAGTGAGTGCACTGGCGGAAATCGACCTCACCTTCGGAAAACGCGGCCCTGAGCGCTGACATCGGGGCGCCGCATTCACAAGCGCGGCTCATCGCGTCCCCCTTGCGGGCTGTCGCGTTGTCAATACTTCCATCATGCCCTTCAGCCAGAATTTCACGTAGGGGTTGAGCCAGTACAAAGGCCAAAATGGGCCGCTATGGCGTCGGGTGAACACAAGCCATTCCCTTGGGGGTAAGCCTTTGGGGCCTTTCAGGCGTTGCCAGCGCGTGCCCAGTGGCAAGGACTTGTCAGTCCACAGCCCCGTCCCTAGGTTGGGTTCACATTCTCCCGCAATGCCCGGGGCGACCCACAGTGCGCATCCAAGGCGCCGTGCGCGCAGGCCAAAGTCGAAGTCGCCCATGGCGTGGGTAAAGGTGGCGTCCAGGTTGCCCACCAGGTCAATCACAACCTTTGGTATCAATGCGCAGTTGGCGTTGAAGGTGTCGCATCGCTGCGCCTGATCAGACAAGGGAACCTTGCTCATTCTCAGGGGTATCCACCAGGGGCCCCGGACCAGCCCGCCGTAGCTGATGCCGCCTTGGGCGTTGCCCCGAGTGGCCCCTACGATGATGGCGTTGGGCTTGTCGCACGCTGTTGTCACCAGTGTTTGCACAGCGTGAGGAGACAGGGCCGTGTCGTCGTTGAGCAAGAGGTAGTAGTCGAACGACCGCCTCATCGCGTGCTCCAAGGCCAGTCGCATGGCACCATTCCAGTAGAGGCCACCATCGCCGGCAATGATTTCTACGTCGGGGAATTGGCTTTTTACCGCATTTGCCGTGCCGTCTGTACTGCCATCATCAACCAGCAGTGCGTGAAGGGACACATCGTGCTCGACGAGGGCCTGATGTTTGAGTGCATCAAGGCATGCAATGGTCTTGGCTCGCCGGTTATGGCAAGCGATGATCGCGCATACTGTCTTGGGCATCTTGCAGATGTGGGGCGTGACGTGTGGGCATCATTGTAGGGCGCGACGTATCTCATGCCGCCTCTGGGCATCGTCTGGCCAGCCTTGTATCAAATCCGCATCTTTGGCGCTGACGGCTCATCTTGGTCGGTGGAACAGGTGTGAGCGCGTCCTACAATGTGTCGCGGTCTGGCTGCCGGCCTGTGAGGCACGAGAGCCTCTAGCAGCAAGTGGTCGCTTGATCCCAGTTCAGGAAGCATTTTCGTGACACATCCTCAAGACGACGACGCAGGTGGGTTTACTCTGATCGATCTGTTCATTCTCATGGCAGAGCGCGTCAAGTTACTGGTGTTAGGGCCTCTCCTTGCTGGCGCACTGGTGGTGGCAGGCTCCTATCTGTTTGTCAAACCTGTCTACACAGCCAAAACAGTCATTCTGCCGCCCCAGCAACAGCAAGGTGCTGCGGCGGCATTGATGCAGTCGTTGGGCGCTCTGGCTAGTTTTGCCGGCTCCGCGTCAGGGGTGAAAAATCCTGCAGACCAATACGTTTCCTTGATGCTGTCTACCACGGTGCTGAACCGGGTCGGCGATGCGTTTGATCTGCAGTCTGTATATGGCGCGCCTGACAAGGAAACGACCCGCGACAGGCTCCTGGCTGCCATCAAGGTCGATGTGGGCAAGAAAGACAGCCTGATCAGCCTGAGTGTGGATGACGAAGATCCGAAGCGTGCGGCTGATATGGCCAATCGCTTCGTGGATGAGCTTCGCCGACTGACCTCCGAACTGGCCTTGACGGAAGCCCAACAGCGACGTGTGTTCTTCGAGAAACAGTTGTCCCAGACGCGCGAGCGCTTGACTGCGGCACAAAAGAGCTTGCAGGGTAGCGGCGTTAGCGCTGGTGTGTTGAGGATGGAGCCTAAGGCCGCCATCGAAAGTTATGCGGCGCTCAAGGCGCAGGTCACCGCAGCGGAGGTCCGCTTGATTTCCATGCGGTCCTATGTAACAGAGAACTCGCCTGAGTTTAAGGTGGCTCAGTCGAATCTGGCTGCCTTGCGAGAGCAGCTTCAGAAGGCAGAAGCTCAGGATGTTTCTGGCGAAAAAGACAACTACATCGAGAGATACCGAGACTTCAAATACCAGGAGACCTTGTTTGAGCTGTTTTCTCGGCAGTATGAATTGGCCAAGATTGACGAATTGCGGGAAGGCGCCTTCATCCAGGTTGTTGACAAGGCTTTGCAACCAGAGAACAAGAGTAACATGAGGAAAATCAAGCTGGCCTTGCTGACTGTTTTGGGCTCCTTTGTTCTGCTCACCTTCTTTGTTCTGATTCAGAAAATCATCAGCAAGGAATTGGAGTCTCCCGAGATGGCAGAGAAGCTGACCCAATTGAAGGCAGCGCTTTCTGCGCGTTCGCACGTATAGGCGCAAGCGGCGGTGTAGAGGCCAAATACATGCTGATGAACAGGTTGGTGCTTGCCTTGATTCCTGCCCGCAAGGGGTCTAAAGGGCTACCAGGAAAGAATCGCTCGTTGTTGCTGGGCCGGCCACTGGTGGACTACACCTTGGACGCGGCAATCAGTGCGCCGTCTATTGATGAGACCTGGCTGTCCTCGGATGACGAGGAAATTCTTTCTTTAGGGGTTCAGCGGGGCGTGCGAATTCTGCGGCGTCCTGATGCATTTGCGTCTGATACAGCTTCGGCGATGGATGTGGTTGACCACTGGCTCACGGAGTTGCCTGCTGAGGTCAAAGCTCAGGATCCTCTGATCGTTTATTTGCAGCCAACCTCGCCTTTGCGTACCGCAGGGCATATTGAGCAATGTTTGGCTTTGCTCGAGTCTGCAAAGTCCAGTTGTCTGCTCAGTGTGGTCGAGATGGAAAAGTCGCCCTATAAGGCGTTCAAGATCGACGCGAATGGACGACTGGAGTCGCTGTTTGATGAGCGGCTTTCTAATCAACGCCGACAGGATCTGCCCAAAGTTTTTCTGCCCAATGGAGCGATCTACATCTTTGGTCTGTCTGACTACGAGCGCAGAGGCGGTTTCCCCTCAAATGGTAGCCTGTCATTTGAGATGAGCAGAGACGACAGCACCGACATTGACGACCAATCCGATATGGAAAAGGTCCAGCGTATTTTGGAGAAAAGACATGGCTGAATTTCGCTTGGGAAGCAGGGCGGTGGGAGACGATCATTTGCCACTTGTGATCGCCGAGATTGGCATCAATCATGAGGGCAGCCTGGATGTGGCGATCATGATGGCTGATGCGGCCCTTGATGCCGGTGCGGAGGTCGTCAAACATCAGACGCATGTGGTCGAAGACGAAATGTCAGATGAGGCCAAGCATGTCATTCCTGGCAATGCCGATGTCTCCATCTACGAGATCATGGCGCGGTGCGCCCTGTCAGAGTCAGATGAATACAAGCTGATGCAGCATGTGCAAGCGCGTGGTGGCATCTTCCTGAGCACACCCTTCTCCAGGGCAGCGGCAGACAGGTTGGCGCGCTTCGATGTATGTGGCTACAAGATCGGATCGGGTGAGTGCAACAACTATCCGTTGATCAAGCACATTGCACGGACAGGCAAGCCAGTCATCCTTAGTACGGGTATGAATTCACTGCAGAGCATTGAGCCCGCAGTTGAAATTCTGCGAAATGCTGGAGTGCCATTTGCGCTATTGCATTGCACAAACGTTTACCCGACGCCTCCTGAACTTGTGCGCTTGGGCGCGCTTAGGCAATTGAAGGAGGCTTATCCAGACGCCGTGATTGGTTTGTCTGACCATACCACCGACAACTATGCTTGTCTGGGTGCCGTGGCATTGGGGGCGTCTATCTTGGAGCGACACTTCACCGATCGCATGGACAGGCCAGGCCCTGACATTGTTTGTTCGATGGATCCAGCCTCATTGGCTGAACTCATCAAAGGGTCCCGTACGCTTTTTCTGGAACGAGGCGGAGAAAAGGGGCCGGTTGAACAGGAGGCTCCCACTATTGCGTTTGCGTTCGCATCGGTGGTTGCCATTGATGACATTGCGGCGGGCGACGCCCTGAGTGAAGATAATATTTGGGTCAAACGGCCCGGCGGCGGCGACTTCACGGCTCAGGATTATGACGGGTTGCTGGGACAGCGCGTGGTATTGCCATTGAGAAAGGGCGAGCGCGTGTCCAAGGCTCACCTGGGGGGGGCGTGATGCCTGCGACCTTACGGAGAGTGGTCTTCCTGACTGGGACCAGGGCTGATTTCGGCAAGCTCAAGCCGTTGATGCAGCGGTTGCGGTCCGACCCCCACTTTGAGGTCCATCTGTTCGTGACGGGCATGCACATGTTGTCCAAGTACGGTTATACGTGCGAAGAGGTGCAACACGCGGGTTTTGGCAATATCTACAAGTACATCAACCAAAACGCCTCGGACAGCATGGACCATATTTTGGCCAAGACTATTTCAGGTCTGTCCGACTACATTCGCGAGATCAAGCCGGACCTCATCGTTGTGCATGGGGACCGTGTCGAGGCACTGGCAGGTGCTGCTGTCGGTGCGCTGAACAACGTTTTGACTGGGCACATCGAAGGTGGAGAAGTGTCAGGCACGGTGGATGAGTTGATCCGCCATTCGGTGACCAAGCTATCGCACATTCACTTTGTAGCTAACGAGGAAGCGTTCCGGCGACTGGTTCAGCTCGGCGAAAGTCGCTCGACCATTCACGTGATTGGGTCACCGGATGTGGATGTCATGAATTCACAGCTTCTGCCCTCCCTTGAAGAGGTCATGAGGCACTATGAGGTTCCTTTCGATCGCTATGGGGTGATGGCTTTTCACCCAGTGACCTCCGAGCTGGACGATATCCGTCGTCAGGCCCGAATGTTGGTCGACGCTGTACTCGCAAGCGGGTTCAACTATGTGGTGATCTATCCCAATAACGATCATGGGACGGACCATATCCTCGATGAGTACAAGCGTTTGCAGGGCAATGACAGGTTTCGCGTCTTTCCCTCTATGCGTTTTGAGTATTTCCTGACGACACTCAAGAATGCGGACTTCATCATCGGCAATTCCAGTGCTGGTGTACGTGAGGCGCCGCATTTCGGCGTACCCGCTATCAATGTTGGTACGCGCCAGAACAACCGTACGTCCTGCAAGCTAGTCCTCAACGTGCCGGCCGAGGTCGACTCGCTCGTGCGGGCCATGTCTACGGTCAGTGCCATGCCGCGAGAATCCATTGAACTATTCGGCAACGGCAACAGTGCCGAGCAGTTTCACCGCATCCTGTGCACCGATGAGTTTTGGGCGATCTCGACGCAAAAATACTTTAATGACCTCAAGGCTTCTCCAGCCTCTTCGGGAGAGACGGAATGAGTACATTGAACGACAACAAGCTTGCCGATGAGGCGAAGGCATTCGATGACCAGATCCTGACACGGGTTGCCAATGGCCATGTGCCTGACCTGCGTTTTTGCACGCCGTGCGACTGGTTCTACAACAACCCATGGCGGCGTCCTTGCTATGTTGAGCTGGATTTCGGGGAGCAGTTCCGGCTGATCCGCGATGCGATTGACCAGCATGCGCCTTATGGTGCAGCCCAGCCCAAGGTGCTGGAGGTCGGTTGTGGTCCCGGCTATCTTTCGTTGGAATTAGCTCGCTCGGGCTGCGATGTCACGGGCTTGGATTTGTCGCCGCACTCAATTGAGGTCGCCAGGCGATTTGCTGAGCAAGATCCTCACCGAAGCGATAGGGCCCCTCTTCAATACGTGATCGGCGATTTTTTTTCCCACGCTGACCTAGAGAATGCGCACTTTGACGCCGTTGTGTTTTTGGGCGCTTTGCACCATTTCCCGGATCAGCAGCAGACGCTGCGTCGCGCAAGGCAGTTGCTCAAGCCTGGCGGCGTCGTTGTCGTCCATGAGCCTGTGCGCGATCGGGTTACCAGAGGGAATGCGGTCTTTGCGCATCTGCTGAGGGTGTTGCTGTCGCTCAAGGGAGGCTTCTTTGAGCACCACGCCATCCCCGACAGCGACCAGGCGAGGGAGCGTGAGTTCGACAAGTTGTTCGCGTCGATGCGCTATGAAACCGAGAATGGTGAGAACATGCAATCGGTCAACGACAACGAGGCGGGCTATGCGGACATGAAGCCGGTCCTTGATGAGTTGTTCGAGCAGCAGGCCTTTGCATGGCGCTACGCGTTCTTCCATGAATTCATCGGCGGTTTGCGCTTCGATGATGCATTGAATGAGAAGCTGGCTCACTATCTCCGCGAGGTCGATCGAGAGCTTTGCCAACTCGGCGTTTTGTCCGCCACCGAATTCTTTTATGTAGGTCGCAACAGCGAGGTCAGTGCGAAATGAGTAAGGCATTTTTTGGTTTGCCAGAGAAGGTCATCTTCTGCCGGCATTGCGTCATTTCCAATCAGAGGCCCAGCTCGACGGTAGAGTTCAAACACACTAAGGACGAGAAGAAGGCGACGATCGGGATGGACGAGCATGACGTCTGTGACGCATGCCGTTATCAAGAGGTCAAGGCAGGCCAGATCGATTGGACTCGAAGGGAGGATGCCCTGGTTGCCCTTCTGGACAAGCACCGGCGCAACGACGGTGGCTATGACATCGTTGTTCCGGGCAGTGGGGGCAAGGACAGCGCCTATACCTCCCACCTGCTGAAGTATCGCTATGGGATGAACCCATTGACGGTGACCTGGGCGCCTCACAAATACACGGATATCGGCTGGAAGAACTTCGAGAATTGGGTTCATGTGGGGGGGCACGACAACATCCTTTTCACGCCCAACGGCCGCTTGCATCGTCATTTGACCCGACTGGCCTTTCAAAACCTGCTACACCCCTTCCAGCCCTTTATCGTTGGTCAGCGGATCATTGGGCCGCTGATGGCCGCTAAATTCGGGGTCAAGCTGGTCATGTATGGCGAGAACCAGGCTGAGTACGGTAACAATCCCAATGAAAACTTCGTTCCGACCATGGATCGGAAGTTCTTCTCGGTGCAGAACCCCGAGGAGATGAGCCTGGGTGGCGTATCAGTTGGACAGATCATCCGGGAGACGAATTTCACGCTCAATGATTTCGCGCCGTACATCCCTCCTAGCGCGGAGTTTCTGGATGAAAAAGGCGTGGAGGTGCACTACCTGGGCTACTACCTCAAGTGGGATCCGCAGGAGTGCTATTACTACGCTGCCGAGCACACGGGCTTCCAGGCCAATAGCGAGCGAACGGAAGGCACGTACTCCAAGTACAGCAGCATCGACGATCGCATCGACATGTTCCATTACTACACCACTTTGGTGAAATTCGGTATTGGGCGTGCGACGTACGACGCGGCGCAAGAGATCCGCAACGGCAAGATCACACGTGAAGAGGGCGTACAGCTGGTGAAGAAGTACGACCAGGAGTTTCCGAAGAAGTACTTCAAGGACTTCTTGGAATACATCTCCATGACTGAGGAGGAGTTTCACGCGACTGTCGACAAATTCCGTTCGCCTCACTTGTGGGAAAAGGTGGATGGGCAGTGGAAGTTGAAGCACGCTGTCTGGCACGAGGAAGGGGTGAACCCCTGATGTCTCAACAGGTTCGTCTGATCGCCCGCCTGGATATCAAAGGTGAGAATCTGATCAAGGGGGTGCACCTAGAAGGTTTGCGCGTTATTGGTGATCCCCAGGTGTATGCGCGACGGTATTACGAGCAGGGTGCGGACGAACTGCTGTACATCGATGTGGTGGCCAGCTTGTACGGACGCAGCAAGCTCACAGAGATCGTGAAACGAGCGGCACGGGACGTCTTCATCCCCATGACAGTGGGCGGAGGTGTTCGGACCATCGACGACGTCACCGATCTGTTGAGAGCCGGTGCCGACAAGGTGGCGATCAACACTGCCGCGGTGCAGAACCCGGATCTGATCTCTGAGGTGGCTCAACGCTATGGTGCTCAGTGCATGGTGTTGTCCATCGAGGCCAAGCGTCAGCCCGATGGCTCATGGGAGGTCTACACCGAGTGCGGGCGTGAAAGATCGGGTATCGATGCGGTTGAGTGGGCTGCCGAAGGCGTCAAACGGGGGGCAGGCGAAATTCTGCTGACATCCATTGACCAGGAGGGAACTCGTGGCGGGTTCGATGTGTCGCTGGTCAAAGCCGTGTCGGATGTCGTGAGCGTGCCAGTTATTGCGAGCGGAGGATTCGGGTCGACTAAGCACCTGGTCGACGTCGTGAACGACGGCCAGGCCGATGCAGTGGCGATTGCAGATGCCTTGCACTATGGGCGCCATGACTTGCCGAGCATTCGCGAGGCAGCCAGGCGGGCTGGCATTGACGTTCGGAAGGTTCACGATGAATGAGGTCGCGATCATCGACTATGGCTTGGGCAATCTGTACAGTGTGGCACGGGCCATTGAACAGGTAGGAGGGACGGTCCGATTGGTGGACTCTAGCGCTGGCATCGATGCGGCGCAGAGGCTGATACTCCCCGGTGTGGGTGCTTTTGCCGCGGGCATGGCTGGCTTGCAGTCCCGCAATCTCGTTGATGCCATTCGCAGTTATGCAACGTCAGGCCGCCCGCTCATGGGCATTTGCCTTGGCATGCAGATGTTGCTGGAGTGCAGTCACGAATTCGGCATGCATGAGGGTCTGGGCATCATTCCAGGAAGCGTTGTGCAGGTGAGGCCGGCAGAGCGCGCAGATTTTCGAGCCAAGATTCCGCATGTGGGGTGGGGTGCTCTGTTTCCCTCTCGCGAAGGTGCTTGGCAGGGAACCGCCTTCGAGCAAGTCCAGGGCGGCGAATCTGCCTATTTCGTCCACTCTTACATGGCCAGTCCAACGCATGCGGAACATCGACTAGCCGACATCAACTATGGCGGCATCGACATCTGCGCGGCGGTTGGTCGCGGTGCCGTTGTCGGTTGCCAGTTCCACCCCGAGAAGAGCGGGCCTACTGGTTTGAAGATCCTCAAGAACTTTGTAGAGCGCGCCGGTAGCTAATCATCACTTTGCGATGGCAACAAGAATAAACATAGCCTTTGTTCGCACGCTGGGCACATACACATTGTCTAACATCGTGGCAACGGGCATTCCATTCCTGTTGTTGCCGTTGCTGACGCGGGTCTTGACACCGCAGGACTATGGGATCGTTGCCATGTTTGGCGTGGTGGTTTCTGTGTTCGGTGCGATGGCTGGCCTGGGAAGCAATGGCGCTGTCGAGGTCCGTTACTTCAACTTCGACCAAAAATCCATGGCCAGTTACGTGTCCGCCTGCTTGTGGATTCTGGTCGTCAGTGCGCTGACATTGCTGCTTATCACTTGGTTAAGCGCGGGCATTTTGCAGGCCTTGACGGCGATCCCGACCGACTGGATTTTGATGTGCGTGGTCGTGGCCGCGTTGCAATTCGTGACGCTCTTGCGTCTGTCAATCTGGCAAGTTGAGGGCAAGGCGGGCAAGTATGCATTAATGCAGGTGTCCCAAAGTGGACTGAATGCCGCGCTTTCTGTTCTGCTTGTGTTGGGCCTGGGGTTGGCCTGGGCAGGGCGCTTATGGGGCATCACGCTGTCTGCAGGCTTGATGGGCTGTGTCGCGCTGAGCAGCCTGTCTAGGGATCAATGGTTGACACGAGAGGTGCAGCGCGAGCATTTGCATGACGCTCTGAGGTTCGGTGCGCCGCTGGTGCTGCACCTGATAGGAGGTTTGCTGATCTCCACCATGGATCGGTGGATATTGACCAACTTGCTGGGCGTGGCCCAGACGGGGATCTACAGCGTCGCGCTTCAGATAGGTATGGTGATCAGCCTCATCACGGGGGCCGCGAACAAGGCTTATGCGCCATGGCTCTTTCGGCACCTGACCAAGCAGACTGACCAGGAGAAGATCCAGTTGGTTCGCTATACCTACGCGTATTTTCTGGGTATCTTGGGGCTGGCCGTGTTGATCGGCCTAGCCGCGCCGGTCATGCTGTCGGTCCTGGTTGGGCGTTCGTTCCAAGCGGCTTCGACCATCGTTCCATTCGTGGCCATCGGCTATGCTTTCGGCGGCATGTACTTCATGGTGACAAACTATGTCTTCGTGGCGGGGGCCACTGCCAGGCTGTCCTTGATCACCGTGACGGCGGGCGCTATCAACCTGCTATGTACCTATTGGCTTGTGCAAAGCCACGGCATCAGCGGCGCAGGCTATGGGTTCATGGTGTCGCAGTTGTTTCTGTTTCTTGGCACATGGGCTTTGGCGCAAAGTGTCCATCCCATGCCGTGGCTGAAGGCCTTGTATCCTGGTCAAGTTCAAATTCCATGAAAGCGTTCGTCAAGACAGCCATCCGATCTGCGCTGACCATGGTGAGGGTTGTTCGTCACGCGTACACCCCCAGTCGGCTGCCACTGATGACGCAAGGTGGTACGCCCATAGTGATTCTGGGCAACGGGCCCTCACTGGATGAAGACATCGACAAGGCCTTGCCGAATCTCGCCGCTGTGGACTTGATGTGCGTGGGGCGCCTGGCTGAATCGTCTTTGTACAGTGCACTGCAACCCCGGTACTACGTGTTCGTGGACCCCATGTGGTGGAGTGCCGATGCTCCCGCGGTGACGAAAGACCTTCGAGAGAATCTGTTTGATTGCATGCGCAAGGGCACGCACTGGTCCATGACGATTTTGGCACCCTATGCTGCGGCCCCCTATTTCCAATCGGTTTTTTCTGACGTGCCCAATCTGCAACTGGCATTTTTCAATAACACCCCGGTGACCGGCGAGCCATGGCTAACGAAGGCTGTCTATGATCGAGGTTTGGGTATGCCTCCTGCTCAGAATGTACTTGTGGCCTGTCTGTATCTCTGCTTACACATGGGGTACAAGAAGGTCATGTTGCTGGGGGCGGACCATTCCTGGCATGAGACCCTGGCTTTGGATGAGCAAAACCGCGTCTGCCTGAGGGATCGCCACTTCTATGACAAGACCGTGGCCTTGAGGCCCTTCACCATTGATGGTTCGCCCGACAAGATATTCACCATGGACGCACTATTTTTTGCGCTGGGCAGGATGTTCGCTGGATATTGGCAGATTGCAGCCTATGCCAAGACATTGGGTGCGCATATCGTCAACGCCAGCTCTGTGACCTACATTGATGCGTTCCCTCGGCGCCCTTTGGCCGAGGCACTGCGATCCATGGACCAGCCATGATGCCGTTGTTAAGGAATCCCATCACCCAGTGGCTTGCGTGGCTGGTCAGAAAGTTCTTGCTGGAGAGACGGTATGTCAAACAAGGGTTGGAGATCGGCTACATGGCCACGGCCACCCGGACGCGCTTCGGCTTCTACAACAAGATCTATGCCGGTGCGGTGCTGACGGATGTCTGCATCGGGGACATGAGTTATGTGGGGGAGCGGTGCCGTCTGTCAAAAGTCACCATTGGCAAGTACAGCTGCATTGGGCCGGAGGTGCTTGCCGGTTTGGGCATGCATCCTTCTCGCGGTTTTGTGTCCATCCATCCTGCCTTCTTTTCGCCCCATCTCAGGGCGGGGCGTACCTTCGCATCGGGTGAGCAGTTCAAGGAGCACTCACCGATTCACATTGGTCATGATGTCTGGATCGGAGCCCGGGCCATCATCCTGGATGGAGTGAGCATCGGGGATGGGGCGATCATTGGCGCTGGCGCTGTTGTGACCAAGGATGTGCCGCCCTATACCGTCGCCTGTGGCGTTCCGGCCAAAGTTGTACGGCAACGATTTCCCCAGGAGGAAATCGAAAGGCTGTTGCAACTCAAGTGGTGGGATCTTGATCTTGACGCGCTTCAAGCCTTGCAACCATCGTTCTGTGACGTGGAGAAACTGGTGTCGACCTCGAGTGTCACGAAGGGCGGGCAATGAAGTTACAGGTCTCAGTCCTGTCCGCATCACTGGTTTCGTTGCTGGTGTCCCAGTTCGTGTTGTTCGGCGCGCTGTTTCCAGTCTTGCCGGTCAGCTCGGAATACTCGATGCGCTACGCGATCGCATTGGTTGGTTCAGCGTTTGCAATGTGCTTGGCTGCTGGGGAAAAGGGTAGTGTCAAGGTGATGGTCCTTGCAATCATGTTTGCCATCAGCATTGCTCTCGTTCCCATTCGCTTCAAAGGTTACGACAGCTTCCTGCTGACCATGGTCTTGAGTTGGGTCTTGGGTTACTTGGCGTACAAGCATTTCAAGAGTGAAAGTATCCTCTTGTACATATATGGATTCCTTAGTCTGTACCTCAGCGCTTACTATTTGAGACATGGGGATCTGGACGACGCGCTCTACACCAATCTGGGGGGCGCCGTGGCAGGGGTGTCGAGAAACTATGTGGGCATTCTGCTGCTGCAAATCTATCTCGTTTATTACGCTGTGTGCGTGCGCAGGGAGCAGCCGCCCAAGCACTGGCCCATTTTCGTGCTTCCGATCATTTCGGTTATGGCCTCAGGCGTGGGCTCAACGTTGATCGCTGTCTTGCTGATGACAGGCTATACCCTTCGCGGAGTGAGAGTGCGAGCCAGCGTTGGCATTTCCCTCGCGCTGGGGCTGGTGGTGATCCTGTATGCGTTTCATTGGTGGCTTTCCTCGACTTTGTTCTATGAGCGTCTCTTGGGTGGTGACTTCATTGTCAGCCGGGTCTTGCTGTGGTCGGACTTTTTCGGAAAGCTGGATTCGCAAAGCGCATTTGTTGGTTTTGCCAAGGACGTCGGTTTTATCGATCACGAGATTTCGCTTAACGAGGTACCCAATCTCCATAATTCATATTTAAACCTTTACAAGCGAGTGGGAATATTTTCCTTTGTTTATGACGGCTTGCTAATTTATTTGGTGGGTGCGCTGTTTTCCAGGAATGCCATGTTGGGTTGGATATTTCTCTGTGCCTTGCTGAGAGCAGTTACGGACGGCTATTTCTTTTCCACCTTCCTAATCGACTTCATCTTCTTCTATCTGCTCATGTTGACCCCGCTGGGCTTGCGCCTGATACCAGGCGCAGAGAAGGGGGCGTCGTGATGCTAGGCATCCATCTGTTCCTGATCAAACTGGTCCGGCGCGTCATGCTGGATTGGTGGCGACTGGAGGTGGCTGCACTGCTTTCCACCTCACCACAACTCAGTCCAGTTTCCTTTGTACAATGGCATTGCAGCAAGAGGTTTGAAACCCTAACTGTAGGTTCAACGCACACGCCTGAGATAACACCATGCTTCAACCAAGGTCAAGTGGGGTTGCGGTTAACCTTGGTTTGAGCATCCAAAAGAGGAGTGCTAAATGACAGATGAGCTTGCAAGCTATTTTTCAGGGGAGAAGTTGTATGGGAATGATTTTACTATTGAGGAAATATGTAAATGGTTTTCCGATGAGGCTGAGGGGTATGCTAATTTAGGTTCCAAAAATAGAGATCGGTATGTCTATAGCTACCATCAGCTAAACAGGTACCATGGGCATAAATTTCTGTCTGGTAGGCGATTTGATAATGCTTTGGGAATTGGGAGTGCCTACGGTGATGAATTTAAGCCAATAATAAGAAGCATATCGAATGTAACCATCCTTGATCCTTCGGATGCGTTTGCGGGTGCCAAAGATATATTGGGTGTTCCGTGTTCATATCAAAAGCCAAACCCCAGTGGCGATATGGATTTTGAGAGCGGACATTTTGACCTGATTTCTAGTCTTGATGTGATGCATCACATTCCCAATGTCAGTCATGTGATTGATGAGTGCGGCAGATGCCTAAAAAGAGGGGGGGTAATGCTGTTAAGAGAGCCTATTACATCCATGGGCGACTGGAGAAAGCCAAGGGCTGGCCTCACTAAGCGTGAGCGTGGAATTCCATTGCCTCTTTTGGAACAGTTTATTGCTGATGCAGGGTTTACTGTAATTAATAGATCGTTATGTCATTTTCCTGTTATTCCAAGAATTGCGAAAAAAATCGGCGTTGTGCCTTATAATAATCTCGCGTTGACAATGATGGATTCATTGTTTGGTCGCATGTTCTCGTGGAATTTAAAATACCATAGAACGAATTTCTTCGAGAAACTTGCTCCATCCTCTGCTTTTTACGTCCTGACACGTTAAGTTCCTAACAAGATACTCCATTGCTTCAGATGAGTTTGAGCGTCGATATAGCGACCTACTGTCAACACGGCGCGATGATTCCGCTGTGCGAAAGATGGTTGTTTTTGACTGTGCCAGACGGGGGTAACGGAGTCCGTTGGGCCATCCGGGATGGATGAGCGAAGGTTGATAGTGCAGCTATGGGACGGCGCGTCAAGACAAGTCATTGTCGCGGGTCTTGTTCTATATAAGCACATGATTCCACTACATGCCGCCAATTTTGCCAAGCCTTTGGTATGTACGGAAGAACTCGTCCACCATTGCCGAGAGGTCTGAATGAGCGAGACACTCAATTGCCCGATCTGTGGATCAGGCGACACAATCATTGTGTTTTCCACATTCGATGACAGATATGCCTATCCCGGCCACTTTAACCTGCTGAAGTGTGGTCACTGCGCGCACATGTTTCTGCAAGGGCGCTTTACGCCAGAGGTTCTTCAGGACCTCTATACTAATTATTATCCCCGCTCGGCAATGGATATTGCGAGCTATCGCCCGCACATGGAGATGTCCGCGGCTCGGTCCTGGCTAGAAGGTGCCAAAAGTGGTGCCTTTCGGTGGGTTCCGAAGGGGGTTACGGTATTGGATATTGGATGTGGCTTTTGTGAATCGTTGGGCTATTACAAGGCCAGAGGCTGCGATGCCTATGGTGTAGAAGCTGATGCCAATGCGCGTCGCATTGCTGAACAATATGGCTTCAATGTCCAGATTGGCTTGTTTGAAGCCAGCCTGTTTAAGCCTGACATGTTTGACTATGTCACGATGAGCCAGGTCATCGAGCATGTGACGGATCCAGTGCATACGCTGCACGAGATCGCGACCGTACTCAAGCCCAACGGCGTTGCGATACTCAGCACTCCCAATGCAAGTGGTTGGGGAGCAAGATTATTCGGGAAATACTGGATCAACTGGCACACGCCTTACCATTTGCAGTTCTTTTCTGAAGAGTCAATCACCGCTGCGGCAAAGAAGGCTGGATTGAAAGTGGTCCAGACCAAGACTGTCACCTCATCGAGTTGGATCATTTATCAAATGATCCATATGCTCGACTATCCGGTGCCCGGTTGCCCCTCCAGCTATTGGGCCAAGACTGGTATAAAACCCAATTTTGCAAAACGGGTCATTCGGAAAATTGTCGCAGCCACAAGATTGCTGCTCATCCCGCAAATGCTGACGCGGGTTATGGATGCGCTGAGTATTGGAGATAATCGAATCATTGTCCTGAAAAAGGACGTAGCACCCCAAACCACACCTTAACCGGTGTGAGGCGGTGTGCGGGAACCGCTATGTTCTAATCGCTTGCGCTTGTGAATGGCGATCGCTTCCCGATAGATGCTCATCAACCGCTCGAAGTTGACTCTGGCCGTGTATTTGCCATCGAACTCCATTCGGGCTTGTTGGCTCATGCCTGCAAGCCGCGGTGAGTCCTCATCCAACAGACCTCGCGCTTTGTCCAACAACTGTGCCGAGTCGCCCGGTTTGAACAGTTCGCCAAAGGCCGGGAGAACGAATTCTTCCATTGGCCCAATGCGGGACGCCAAGATGGGAACAGCACAAGCCAGGGCTTCGCGTACCACCATGGGGAAGCCTTCGAAACAGATCGAAGGGATGATCAGAAGCTGCGCTGAGCGCATGACTTCGAGGGTTTCATCTGAAGGCAGTTTTCCATGCCAATTCACCTTGACGTCCGCATAATTCGACCTGAGCTTGTCGAGATCGGGGCCATCCCCCACGATGTGCAAAACCGGCGCATCTGCTCCCCATTGCCGCCAGGCTTCAAGCAAGCTTGAAACTCCCTTTTCCACGCTGATCCGCCCGACATACAAGGCCTTGATAGGACGAGTCCTGAAGTGCATAGGTTCGGGCGGATTAGCCATGAACTGGGGCTTTTTGCGCATGCTGCTCTCGGGGATGAGCCCGGTAACGCGCATGATCTGCGAGTAAAAGTCGGTCAGAGTAATGAAGCGATCAACACGACGACGCCAGGTGTGTAGGCGGCGATGCAAGGCAATCATGGCAGCCATGGGTAATGACGCGGCCAAACTGTTGCGATAGCAGCGGAACCTCAGCAATGGGCGTACGGATTGCCCTTCCAGGCAACGTAAGCAGGTTTCTTCCTCTCGGAACGGCAACCCTGCGCCGCAGCCGATCCGGTAGTTGTGCAGCGTCATGACACTGGCGACACCTTGATGATGAGCCGCGTAGAAGACCGCTGGCGAAATCAAGGGAAAGAAATTATGAACGTGCACCACATCGGGCCGTTCTCGCCGCAAGAGTGCCCTGAACTGGAAGTATGTAAACGGATTGAAGGGGGTGGCCAGTCCGCCTAATATTTTCCCGACCAAACCGAGATTTCGAATTCCGTCGCTGTACTTGAAATATTCAATGACTTGAATGCCGTGGGCTTGCAATAGCTGCTTTTCGGCAAGCACCACGGCATTCTCGCCACTGGGCGCGGATGAGCCGTACCAGTTGTGAACGAGTAAAACCTTCAATTGTGTTCCTCGTTACCTGCGGCTTGGCCCTGAAAGAAGCGCTGAATGCCGGTTGTCACGTTGCTGACCATGTTCTCTACCGTATACCGCTGAGCGGACTTGAGCGCACCTTGCTTTAAACGTGCTAGCAAACCCGGGTTGTGGGTCAAATCCGCAATTGATTGGGCATAAATATGCCGATCGAAAGGCAGCATCAAGCCATTGCTGCCATGCTCCAGATAGCAGACTTCCGGCGAGTGGCCTTCATATTGAGTAGTGATGAAGGGGAGTCCCGCTGCAAAGCTGTCAAGAATGGCCAAGCCAACCAGGCCGGGATTAAGAAAGATATGGGAGAGCGCAAAGTAGGCGGCCTTGTATTCCCCGAACTGCGCCCCGCCATAGTGAATCCAGGGTAGGGTGCGAATGGTATCTATGAGCCATTGGCGTTGCGGCCCATCGCCAATAATCAGCAACCGGAAAGAGGGGTTTTCATGGTGAATGTACTTGGCAGCATCCAGCAGGAATTCCAGTTGTTTATCTGCATAGAGCGAACCGCAATAGATGCCCACACACGCGTCTTCGGGAAGATGCAATTTTGACCTGAGTGCGTTCAAGGTTGGGGCGGGCACGTTGGCCACAGCGTGGGCAAATTTCGATGTGTCGACTGCGTTTTCTATGACACTTATTTTGTGGGATGGGAATCCCAGATCATGGAGATATTTGCCAGTCTGGTGGGTATAAGTGAACCACCAGTCTACATGGCATGCTAGGCGTCGCTTGATTTTCTCGGCCAGGGATGAGGCCATGCCTTGATGGTTGTAACCGTGCCCCCAGTAAGCTACCCGTCGCCAACCCAACCACCGTGCGAGGTGGAGCGCGAAGTTGGCGAGGTAACCGTTGGACTGCACCATGACGACCAAGTCGGCTCGCCACAATAGTGAAATCGGCAGGTACTGTAAAAGAATGCGTTCCTTGAGGCAGTAAGCCCTGGGCGTTTTGATGCCGAGGGGCGAAGGCAAATCCCTCGAATCCCCCTTGCTTTGCTCGCTAGGCGCGGGTTCGCTGTAAATGACGTGTAGCCTGATTCCCGTGTTTTGCAGCGCCTGTTCAAGCTGCTCGTAAAACGCAAATCGAAATTGCTTGATGTTGGCCACGATCATGACAACGGTACGAGGGCGTGGCAGTTTGTTGTCAAGGCGGGTGATATTCTTTTCGCCCATCGGGGCACCTGAGTATGCCTTCGTCGCTTCTGATCGGTGCATGAAAGTCTTGTCTCTGGTGGCTTCTCAGATTTCGGCCGCGTGAACCGGCGCTTGTTGTTTATGGGGGCTTGTCGGGCTCAGGCTTTGA
Organism: Polaromonas sp.; assembly: GCA_036279755.1. Classification (GTDB taxonomy): domain Bacteria; phylum Pseudomonadota; class Gammaproteobacteria; order Burkholderiales; family Burkholderiaceae_C; genus Polaromonas. The sequence continues at coordinate 21,162 of DASUIO010000324.1, forward strand.
TAAATCCAGCAATAAATAAATATAAAGAGAAGGGTGGCGATAAATAAATAAGGCGTTTTGTCGGACGCAATAACAGCCAAGAATTGACATGCGCCGGTCATGCCCCAGATGATGGCACTGGCTACACCATGTCTAAACCATGAGGAGTTGGTCTTGCCGCGGCCCTCGTGGTGAAGTCGGCGATACAGCAATTGATGCATGTGGCCCGAGTCGGGGGCGCCACTTGGGGCCTTGGTGATGACGTGGCGGCGAAACATGGAGTAGACCGTCTCAACCACCGGATAGGACACGCACAGCAATACGGTCCAGGTGTTGATTTCGGGGTTGCGCGCCATGAGCAGTACAGCACACTCGGCCAGCCAGAACCCGGCAAGGTAAGCTCCGCCATCGCCCAAAAAGATTTTCCCGAAGGGGTAGTTCACAACCAAAAAGCCAATCGCTGCAGCGGTGCCCCACATGCACAGTTTGAATACCAAGGTGTCGCCGCTGTGGAGGGCCAGAAGGCCCAAACCGGTGAGCATGATGGCGACGCTGCCGGAGGCCAAGCCGTTCAGGCCATCGATGATGTTGATGGCATTGGTGAGGCCGCCCACAGCGAAACAGGTGAAGGCAAATGAAACGACGCCAAAGCCGATGAGGTAGTCTAGGCCGGGAGTGTCGAGTTTGTTGAGTTGCGCATCGAGCGCGAAGAAGGCCAGCCCTGCAGAGATGAACGCGGCGAACAAACGGGTGCGGACGCCCACACTCTTGGTAAAGTCCTCAATCAAACCGGCAGAAAATACCGGTATGGCGCACAACAGCAATTTTCCGGCGGTTTCATAAGTTTCGCCGCCCAGTTGGTAGCTGAAAAGCCCAGCCAAAACCAAGCCGATGACAACGCCAATGCCACCCACGCGTGGCACCGGCGTCTCATGGATCTTCTGCACCCCGTTCAGATCATGGTCCAGTGACAACTTGCCGTGCCAGCGCTGGGTCAGAATGATTAACAGACACGTGATGAAACTGGCTACAAGGCACGCCAAAATGGGCCAAATTGCAGTGGTGGTCACGGTGTCCGTCCTGTTTACTTGTTTTATGACCTGATCGTGTCAGGTGCTTTGGCTTTCATTCTAGTAACCTATGCTGCAATGCAATAGACCTGGATCACAGATCCGGGCATTGGTTTGGATGGTAGGGGCGCGTCTACGCTACGGCAACAGGGCATTCACCCATGTTGCACTCAGATAAACGGACAGGCGGGGAGGCTCAGGCCTCGGGGTCGTCCACCAGGTCTTCGGTGGTGGGCTTGGCCTCTACGCGGTAGCTTTCGCTGGCCCAGGCGCCTAGGTCAATGGCCTGGCAACCTTTGCTGCAAAAGGGGCGGTAGGGGTTGTCGGTGCGGTAGGTGTGCATGACCCCGCAAGAGGGGCAGCGAACCTGAGGGCCTTCGGCGGGCGTGGTCATCATGCGCACAGGGTGAGTTCAAAGCCGGCGTCCACATCGCTGGCGAGTTTGAGCTTGCCGTCGATGTCTTGACGCATGAGGCGAATGGACACCATCAGGCGGTTGGCGCTGACTTCTGGAACCAGACCCAGGGCGGGGTCAATGCGCAGTCGCAACAGGCTGTAGGTGCGGCCTTCTTTGAGGCTTTGCTGGAACTGACCGCAGGGGGCCGCGACCATGGCGCTGTGGCCGCCGTCGCGCAGCAGGCGAAGCAACACGTGCAGCGCCTGAGCCATGGGGGTCAGGGTGCTGGTCCAGCGGTGCAGATCGGCCTGGCGCTTGTGGGGTGGTTCGTGCTGCCAGGCGTAGTAGCTGGGCAGGTCGAATTCGCAGGTGCCCCCGGGAATGTTGATGCGGCTGCGGATGCTCATGAGCCAGTCGTTCGCCGCCAGCGGCTGTCCGACCTTGCCGATCATTTGATGCAAACCTTGGTGCGCGTGTTCGAGGCGCGAGAGCACGTCGTCGAGCACCGACTCTTGAATGGCAGGGTTGCCCTTGTAGGACATGAACTGCGCACGGTAGCGGTCAAGCTCTTTGAGGAGGTCGCTCTTGAGGTCGGCGCGTGAAGCCACTTCCATGACTTCGAAGATGGTGGCCAAAGCGTAGTGGTGGTCAACGGGTGTGGTGCGCGACATCAGTTCGGCCAAGCGGTTGAACAGGTGTTCAAGCCGCAGCATGGTGCGAACGCTCTCGTTGAAGGGATACTCGTACAGAATCAACACGCCACCTTATGGAACCTCAGTCGTTATTGTTCCACAAGCGCCAGAGCTTCTCGACTTGCTCGCGCAGTTCTTCAAGGGTAATACCCTGATTGAAGATGATGTGATCGGCAGCGGCGCGGCGAATTTCCCGTTGAGCTTGTTGGGCCAGCACTTTTTCGACGGCTTCTCGGGGCCAGCCAGATCGAACCATGACCCGGGCGATTTGCGTTTCTGGCTCGCAATCGATGACCAGGATATGGTCAACCTTGTTGCGCCAACGGTCTCCCGATTCAACGAGGAGGGGCACGTCGTAGACGATGTGCTGCTCAGGCGTGGCCTGTGCGGCATGCAGGTCGGCATGGAGCCCGATCAAGGGGTGCAGGATGCTTTCGAGTTTCTGCAGCGCGGTCGGGTCGGTAAAGGCCAGGGCACGCATGCGGGCGCGGTCCATGGCGCCCTGAGCGTCGATCATGTCGGCGCCGAAGGTCTGTGCAATGGGTTCGATGGCGTGGCCGCCTGAGGCCGTCAATGACCGAGAGATGGCGTCGGTGTCGACGAGATGGGCGCCGAGTTCCACTAGCATCTGGCTGACGGTGGATTTGCCGCTGCCAATGCCGCCGGTCAGGCCGATGATTCGGCGGCGGGGGGAGGCGTTCAGGCCCATCCCAGCCAGGAGAGAACTTGTGCGCGGCCGGCAAACAGCACACACAGGCCAGCGCCCGCCAGGAAGGGGCCGTAGGGCACGTAGCGGCCCTCGCGCAGCCCACCAGAGACTTTCAGGCCAATGCCCACCACCGCGCCGATGAGGGACGAGCCCAGGACGATGGGCAGGATCATGCTCCAGCCCAGCCAGGCACCCAAGGCGGCCAGCAGCTTGAAGTCGCCAAAGCCCATGCCTTCTTTGCCAGTGGTGAGCTTGAACAGCCAGTACACAGACCAAAGCGACAGGTAGCCAACGATGGCGCCCCACAGGGCGTCTTTCAGCTCAATGCTGTTCCAGCCGAGCAGCGCAAAGAGAAGTCCGGCCCACAAAAGAGGCAGCGTGAGGCTATCTGGGAGCAAGGTGGTGTCCCAGTCGATGGCCGAGGCGGCCAGCAAGACGGCAACGAAGCCACACCAGGCCAGGGTGGCCGGTTGCGAACCAAAGCGCCACCAACAGGCGACAAACAATGCGCCAGTGGCAAGCTCGATCAAGGGGTAGCGAACCGAAATGGGGGTCTTGCAAGCCGAACACTTGCCTTTGAGCACCAGCCAGCTGACCAGGGGAATGTTCTCGAACCAGCGAATGGCGTGCCCACATTTCGGGCAACGTGAGTCAGGTTTGGACAGGGTCAGCGGTTGCTGATCTTCCTTCGGCAGAGGAACGCCCAAGGCCTCCGCGCCTTCGGTGCGCCACTGCCGTTCCAGCATTTGCGGCAGGCGATGAATGACGACGTTGAGGAAGCTGCCGACACACAGGCCGAGGATGCCCAGGCACCAGGGTGTCAGCAGTACAGTCAGGATGGCATCGAAATTCATCAGGGATCAGACCACCTGGCCGAGCTTGAAGATAGGCAGGTACATGGCCACCACGATGCCGCCAATCAGACCGCCCAGGATGACGATGATGAAGGGCTCCATCAGGCTGGACAGGGCTTTGACTGCCTCGTCGACTTCTTCTTCATAGAAGTCAGCGGCTTTACCGAGCATTTGGTCCAACGCGCCTGATTCTTCGCCAATGGAGGTCATTTGCATGACCATGACCGGGAACAGGTTAGCGGCTTGCATGGCGTTGGTCAGGCTGGTGCCGGTGGTGACGTCGCGTTGGATCTGTTCTGTGGCTTCAGCAAAGATGGCATTGCCAGCGGCGCCGCCAACCGAGTCCAATGCCTCCACGAGCGGCACCCCTGCTGCAAACATGGTCGAGAGGGTGCGGGTCCAGCGCGCGACAGCAGCTTTGAACAGCAACTCGCCGAAAACGGGGACTTTCAGGAGGATGCGGTCCATGGTCTTCTGCATCTGTTCCGACCTCTTCCAAGACTGGAAGAAGAAGTACAGCCCGCCGCCGATGCTGCCAAAAATGGCCCACCAGTACTTGACGAAATACTCCGACATGGACATGACGAACAGGGTTGGAGCCGGAAGTTCTGCGCCAAAGGAGGTGAACACTTCCTTGAAGGCTGGCACGACCCAGATCATGATGACGGCCACGACGACGAAAGCCACCGTCAGCACCGCAATCGGATAGGTCAGCGCTGACTTGATCTTCTGCTTGATGGCAATGGTCTTTTCCTGATAGGTGGCCAGGCGGTCGAGCAGTGTTTCCAGAATACCGGCTTGTTCACCCGCCTCGACGAGGTTGCAGTACAGCGCGTCGAAGTGCATGGGGTGTTTGCGGAACGAGTTCGACAAACTGGTGCCGGTTTCGACGTCGGTGCGAATGTCGTTGAGCAGTTTGGTGACCGCGCCATTGGTGCTGCCGCGCGCAACGATGTCAAACGACTGCAGCAGAGGCACGCCGGCGCGCATCATGGTAGCCAACTGGCGGGTCAGCACGGCAACATCTTTTTGCTTGACCTTGCCGCCGGTGCCCATGCGGCGCTTCTTGACCTTCTGGACCATGATGCCCTGGCGACGCAAACTGGCGCCCACCATGGCTTCGCCCCCAGCGCGCATTTCGCCTTTGACGATCTTGCCGGAACGGTCTTTGCCTTCCCATTCGTAGACAAATTCTTGCGGTTTTTTGGCTGATGCCGTGGCCATATTGAGAACTCCGTGCCGCGTTTGGGTTGCGTTATTCGTTGGTCACAGCGATGACCTCTTCCAAGGAGGTTGCGCCGATCTTGACTTTCACCAGACCCGCTTCACGCAGGTCGCGCACGCCTTCGAGGCGTGCCTGTTTGGCGATGTCCATTGCAGTGCCCTGAGTCAGGATGATGCGTTGGATCTCTTCACTGATGGGCATCACTTGGTAAAGACCCACCCGTCCTTTGTAACCGTTGTTGCAGGAAGAGCAGCCGACGGCCTTGTAGGGCTTCCATTTGCCGTCAAGTTCCTCTTCCTTGAAGCCTGCTTTGAGCAATGCTTCACGCGGATAGTCGGCTGGAGCCTTGCAGTTTTCACACAATCGACGAGCCAGACGCTGCGCCGTGATCAAAATCACGCTGGATGCAATATTGAACGGGGCCACGCCCATGTTCATCAGCCGGGTCAGGGTGGTGGGCGCGTCGTTGGTGTGCAGGGTGGACATGACCATATGGCCGGTCTGGGCGGCCTTGATGGCGATGTCGGCTGTTTCCAGGTCACGGATTTCACCCACCATGATGACATCAGGATCCTGACGCAGGAAGGACTTCAGTGCGGCGGAGAAATTCAGCCCGGCGCGATCGTTGACGTTGACCTGGTTGATGCCCGGCAAGTTGATTTCTGCCGGGTCTTCCACGGTGGAAATGTTGACGCCGGGTTGGTTCAGGATGTTCAGGCAGGTGTAAAGCGACACCGTTTTGCCCGAGCCGGTCGGGCCGGTGACCAGCACCATGCCGTACGGGCGTGCCACAGCGTGCAGCAGCCGTTCTTTCTCTTCCTTCTCGTAGCCCAGGGCGTCAATGCCCAGCTTGGCGCTGGAGGGATCGAGAATCCGGATCACGATCTTTTCGCCAAAGAGGGTGGGCAGCGTGCTGACCCGGAAGTCGATGGCCTTGGAGCCAAACTTCATTTTCATGCGCCCGTCTTGGGGCACACGTTTTTCAGCGATGTCGAGCTTGGACAGCACCTTCACCCGGGAGGCCAGCTTGTCTTTGATGGCCACCGGCGGTTGAGTGATTTCACGCAGCTCGCCGTCGACCCGGAAGCGCACGCGGTAGGTGAACTCGTAAGGCTCGAAGTGCAGGTCGGAAGCGCGCATGTTGACGGCGTCGACCAGCATTTTCTGGAGGAAACGCACCACGGGGGCGTCTTCCACCTCGGAGCTCATGTCTTGAGCTTCTTGCTGGGTGCCGCCAACACCTTCTTCGGTGATGTCGAACTCGAAATCGGCCGAGGCGAGGGCGGAGAGCTGTTCTTCCGCTGAGGCAGTTTGGCCTTCGAGCAGCTTGGCGAGTTTGTCGTATTCGACGATGACCCACTCAGGTGTCAGCTGAGTGGCGAACTTGATTCGCTCAATGGCTTCCTGGTCGGTGGGGTCGGCCCCTGCAACGAACAGGCGGTTGCCGCGTTTGGATAGCACCATGACCTGGTACTGCGCAGCCAATTTGTTGTCAATGACGCCTTTGGGCAGGCGCTGCACGTCGATGGTGGCCAGATCGAGGACTGGCACCGCCAGCGCTTTGGACAAGGTGTGCGCGAGATCGGCGGCCTTGATGGCGCCACTGGCGATCAATGCAGGAACAAAGCCCTTCTTTTGTTCCTTGGCAGCCCTGATGATGTCTTCTGCAGTTTTGGCATCAAGCTTGCCGGCGTTGACCAATACGCGGGCCACGCCGGAGAGTGTGCTTGAGTTGGAATCTGCCTGAATGGGGTCGGCCATGGTGTCAAAAAATGCTGAGACGAATACCCGCAGGAGGCTACGTTAACCGCTGGAGGCACTAGCTTAAGCGGTTTGTTGAGGGGCTTTGGCAGCGTAGTTCAACCAATTGCGTGACTTTTCTGCTCCGATGTGACGCAGCGGGTTTTCAATGTAACGGTAAATGATCTCTACAGAGATGATCAGCAGCACGGTTGCCACAGCCATGCTGATAAGGACGGATGAAGCTGTGGCAGGCAGGTTCAGTTTGAGTCGGTGAAAAATTTCTCGAGTCAGGAAGAATATTGGGATGTGGGCCAGATAGATCCCATAAGAGCGCGCGCCAATGGCGACCAACAAGCGCTGGAATGGACCTGGCTGCATCATGGTGTGTCTGGGATGCGCTGCGAGCAGCACCAGGATGGCCGACGTCAGGGAGATGCCTGACATGGGGTGTGTCGTCCACTTCAGCTCGCCGCTGAGCGAGGTCATCAAGCCAATTGATCCGATCAACACCAGCGGAGGGATGGCCTTGGGCAGATTTTCAATAAATTGCCTAACGGCTTGCCAATAGGGTTTGTGGCTGGCCAGGGCGATTAAAACACCCAGGCAGATAGCGTCGCTGCGAAACACCATCAACCAGATGCTCCGGGTCGAGGCGAGCTGGAAAAGAATGGCAATGGTCAGCAGTATCCACAGGCGTTTGCCCAGGAATATCACGAGAATGGGAAAAGCGAGATAAAACTGCTCTTCCAGAGAGAGGGACCAATATACGAAACTGGCACCCATTTCGCACCTCATGAAACACTGCCCGAAGCGGATATTGTAAAAATTGAACAGGGCAGCCCAGGTTGAGCGAATGTTTTCTTTCATTGAGCCAAAAGCACCGGTTTCGTTGAAACCGTAGGCCAACAGCAAGATGAGCGCCAGCCATAGCCAAGCGGCGGGCCAGAGTCGCCACATGCGTTTCACCCAGAAGGCCATGGCAACGCGCCAGACTTGACCGTGTGCCTGGGCGGCTTGAATGCGGGGAACCAGATCGCGCGCGATCACAAACCCCGAAATGCAGAAAAAAAGGTCAACCCCAAAGGTGCCCCCAGCGTATTCGTAGACCTGCCGTAAAGCGGGGTACTGCCAAGGAAAAAGGTTGTCGAGGTGCTCCCAAATGACGGCGAGAACAGCAACTGCCCGCAGCACCTCAATGTCTTCCAGCTTTTTCATTTGCTTGCCTGAGTTTGGCTGGTCTGAAGGACTGCTCGAAGTGCCTCGACCACCACTCGGGTAGAACTGTGCTGTTCGAGTTGTTCTGTGGCCGTTTTGGACATCTGTTGATAAGCGTTCGGGTCACGCTTGGCGAGGTCATATGCGTTGCCGTAGGCCTCGCGAAGCGCATCCCATGGCACGCGGAAGGCCGTGGTCGAGTAGATGAAGCGAGGGTCGTGTGGCCACCCAGTGACAAACTTGGTCGCAGGCAGGATGAAGGCGTTTTGGGCCGTGATGTAGTCAGCCATCGACGTGTGGTTGGGGGCAATCGCTGGCGTGCCCATGGCCATCAGTTCCATCAGAGGCAGGCATTGGCCTTCGCCAGTGGATGCATTGACCACATAGTCAATCCCGTCCAGAAAGCGCTGGTAGTCGTCATCTTCCAGGTAACCGTTGAAGGCGATGACACGGCATTTCAACCAGACGAAACGACGCAGATCGCGCTCGAGGTTCAGCATCGACTCGGCGCTGTCTTTTTCATTGAGTTTGAAAACCAGAACAGCGTCTTCGACGTTCTGGAAGCGCGACGCGAAGGCTGTGGCCAGATCACCCCAGTTCTTGCGGCCATCGCGTGAGTTGAGGATGGAAGCAAACACCACCCCCTTGGCCTGGATGTGATGTTCTTGCTCGGTGGGGGCGGGCGCTGGCTGGGCTTGCTCCGAAGTTGCTTGAACAGCTGGGAAGGGGCGACCGGTCAGGCGAGCGATGAGTTTTTGCAGGCTGCGCTTGCGACGGGCTGCTCGGCGCAGCTTTCGTTCGACTCTCGGGTCCAGTGGCGGCTCGTTTGTCTCGGGCTTGGTGGGCTCGGGTTCGGGGATTCGCCATTGACCGGTTTCGGGTGAGTCGGGAATGCACGCGGCCGAATCAAAGAGGGCGCCTTTGACGCGGATGTCCATGCCTCTGGCGGGGCGCCGGCCTTCGGTCCCATGGAGCTGTTTGCCTCGGGCCGCAAAGCGATCCCATACGGGGGCAGGGATAGACCAGACCGGATAGTCGGGTGTCATGGCACGCAAGATCGCTTGCCGTGCGAATTCGGAATGGGTGATGGCCAGCCCGGTGCGCGCGAAAACGTTGCGCCAGTCATGTGTGGGGTCGTTGTCCCACTGGTGATCGGGGATGCGCTCGAATTCCCAGGCCACCAAGGGGATGACGGGGCAGCGCTGTGGAAACAGCGTGCGGTGGGGCGGGGCGAAAGAGAACAAGACGCACTGTCGGCCCTCTTGCTGTGCCTTGTCGTATTCGAGGTCGGCTTCGGTCAGTGGGTCGTAGATGACTTTCACGTCGCCTACTTCGGCCATTGCGGGCAGAAACCATTTGAGAACGAAGTAGTAGCTGTACTCAGACATGCCAATGCGTTCGGCAATGTTTTTGTCGTTGGTCTCCGAGTACGCAAGAATGACCGGCTTCATGTTGTCTTGAGAGGGCATTGATGGGGCGTGCTTGCCGAGAAGGTCAAGCGGGCTTTCGGGCGATGACGATCTGGGACTTGTGGAGTACCTGATCCAGCGCGGAGATACGTTGTTTTGTGATGGGGTCGGCCAGGATGATGTCCCATGCCTTGGCCCAATGGTCTAGCGCCGGGTGGGTGCCTTCGTGGTGATCGACTTGGCACAGACACAGCAAGGCGTGCCAGATGACCCAATAGAAGCTGACGAATTCGTGTCGTTCGATGATGAGCCCGGTGTCCTCAACCAAGCGCTTGAAATCGTCGGCACTCAGTATGCGGATGTGGTTGGGCTTTTCGAACCAGTAGGCTGGCGCGACCGATTTGATCAGCTCCTCCGAGCGTTGCCCAGGGACGCTGAGCAAATACAGCGCGCCTGGTTTGCCAACGCGCATCAGTTCGCGCAGGGTGACCATGGGGTCATCCACATGCTCAATGACTTCGGTGCAGATGATCTTGTCGATCGATTCAGAGGGGAGTGGCAGAGGATTACCGTCGCCTTCAATGACTTCAAAGTTCTGGCAGCCAGTCTCCAGAAGCATTTTCTGTGTGGCTTGAACCTTTTCCGGATCAATGTCGATGCCGATGACGCGTGAGGCCATCTCGGCGCAGAAGCGCAGGTTGCCGCCTAGGCCGCATCCCACATCTAAAACCGTGTCGGTTGGCAGGACTGGAAAGTCTGTAAAGAGCTCCCGTTTGGCGCGATTGAACCAGCCCGCACGCGTGGCGTCATGAAGCCCAACATTGCCGTACATGGCTCTGGACTGAGTGCGGGCGAGGTCCGCAGCGAGTACGTCGTTGATTGGATTCGTCTCGGGGGCGGAGGGGGCTGGCGCAGGCTCTGAGGTCTTGGCTGGGTCAGCCAAGACCGTGGCTTCAGATGATTTGAGGCCTAGCTTGGTGCGTAGGATGCGCAATCCGTCCCGAATGGCGTGTCGATGAGGTCGAGTGGGGGTGGGCATGCGCGAGTTCTCGCTACCGTATTGACTGGATAAGCGCGCGATTGTAAGACCCAAAGGTGCGCCAATCGGGCGGGGAAAACCATCCTATTCGAATAGCGTCAGATGGGCTGCGTGGTCTTTTGTTTTCTCAAGAGGCACCATCCATCAATAAGGTTGATGCTGTCAGTAGCAAGGGCGGGATGGCAATTATGAGAAACAATCAAGCCGCCAGCATCGAGCGTATCTTTAATATGATCTCGATGGGTGTACTTGATATTTTCTCTCACGTTGGGTGCCGGTGAGATGTTGATCTTTTCTCCAACTAGCTCCAATGTCAGAGAGGTGAAGAGATCTTTGTTGGTGTTCGTGTCGCTCACGTCAATGAAAATGGGGCCGATAAAGTGAGTCGATGAGACGTAATCCTTGATGGCTTTTGCCACTTTCAAGTCGACTCTCTCAGCCAGTGGCAATACATCGAATTTCTTCCCTCGTACGATGCTCTTGATGTCTTGGTATTGGATTGTTGCCAGGCAAAGTGCGGCGGCGGAAAAAGCCAACATGACCAGTTTGGACTGGCCGAATTTGTCTTTGATGTACGAGTGCGCGTTTGTGAAAGAAATAGCCAGCACTGGATAAATGACAAACCAGGCATATCGGCCAGATGATCGAAAGGGCGAGACGGACTTCATGAGCCATTCCGGTAGATTGGCGCCGAAAATCAAACCGGAACCGAGGTAAACCCGGTTGGATAAGCTGAACAGAATGATGAAGGCCCAGAAATAAAGAACCGATTTTGGGGTGTTGGCGAACATGCCTTTTTGCATGAGCCAGTAGCAGAGTAGAAGACAAATGATGGCACCCAATCCAAGATACTGGTAGCCTTCGTATTGACCTTCTGTGCCGTTCGGGAGAGTCATCAAGTAGCTTGATGTTCCCATGGGATTGATGAACGCATTGAGGTTCATTGAATAGAACCCAAACCCGTCGCTTGCACCTGTGAATTTCTGGAAATAGCCTGTCGCAAACATGGTTGCGGCTGTGAAGCCCATGATGACGGCCCCGCGATATGCCAAATGGGCAATCGCGTCCTTTTTTGCCGCGAATTTTCCTGCATTCCAATGGGAAAGCAGTGCCATGGCAACCAACGGTGGCGTGAAGTAGAAATGGGTTGAAATGGATACAAAAATCAGGGATAAGAAAATGAATAGCCGACGTTTGTCTGGCATATCCCTGGCTAAGACAGCCCCCCATCCAATGATGATCAGGAAATGTGGGAGTAGGTTGAGATGGAAAATGCGGAAAAAGAATATGGGTGCGATGCCGATCAGCAGGGCCCCAAGAAATGAGGGGAGCGAGGGGGTGGTGAGATTCCGCAAGAGCCAGTAGGCGGATGTGAACTGCATGCAGAGGCAGAAGAGAATCCACCAGCCATATGGCTGTACTGCTTTTCCGGTTGGAGTGAGTAGCTTGGTCAGGGTTGCCAGCAATAGGTTCCCATCCATGAATATGATGTTGGACCCAACCGGATAATCTGTCGAAGAAACGACCCCTAATGGAAAATGCCAGGGCGATGTGCGAAACAGGTTGATGGCCGATAGATTCTGGCGGTAGTCTCTTTCGTATAGCCAGGCCACATTAGCTGGATCAAGTAGGGAGTAGCCAACCCAATGATTGAATACATAAAGAGCCACCAAGAGCAGCATGATGTATGCAATCCATTCGCGTGCAATGAGTCGGCGATTCATTCTTCATTCCCCGGATCATTTCAGAATCCTGTGCCCTATGGCCCGTGCCATTAACAGGCATTGATCCAGATTCCAGCCCATGATTTGACTTCTCTGCTGGATGAGCTGGCAAGCGATACGGGCTCTATTGCTGCGCATCAATTCCTTGATGAGCTTGCGAGTGTGTTGGCTGACCAAAATGTACCCGGGAGCATTTCCTAGCCACTCGAGCAAGTCTTCGTCGGGCATGAAATGCGCGAAGTTGTGCATGCCGTGAAACCCGAAGCAGCGTCGCCAGGCACCATATTCACAGCCGAAAGCCTGGGCCACCTCGAGTGGCGCGAAGCGGATCCCGTGTTGGTGCTCTAGCTGTTCACGAAGGGTCACGCAGATCACCATGTCCTCAGGCTCGCCTGAAGGGAGTTCGTATTGGGTCAGTGCGTCAAGCAGTCGCTTCGACCGCAGGGAGAATCCGCCGTTTCCGACCATGCCGGGATGGCCGCCGTGGTACCAGGGCGGGCCAATGTAGTCGTATTCGAGGAAGTTTTCTTGCCAGAGTTCGGGGTTCAGGATGAAGCCATCCCATTGGATCACCAGCGCATGTGCTGTGCGGACAAAGGCGCCGAGGCGCTTGAGCATGAAGTCTGAGTAGGCGTCGATGCCGTTGAGCGCAGGAATACCGATCAACCGTATGGCCGGGTGCAATGTCCTCTTGGGCTGCCAATCCTCGGGGCCGATGAATACCACCTCATCAAACTGCCCTCGGCTCAAGCAAAGCTCGATTGCATGCAAGGCCAAGTCAGGGCTGCGTGTGTCGACGCAGCACAGTGTGACCCCTTGGAGGCGAGGTGGTTGTGTCATGTCGGCTCGGCGCGGAATCAGCTCAGGTATTTGCTAACCAGCATGTTCAACTGCTGGTTGTGCACGGCGATCGAGAAGTCCATGCTGCGTGTTCGGGCCGCTTGTCCCAACTGCTTGAATTCGTCCGGGCGCTTTTGCTGAATGGCAATCAGCTTGCTGGTTTGCTCCATGAGCGATTCGAGGCTGTCAAAACAGAACCCGCATTGGCCGTGCAGCACGATCTCGGGGGCACCGCCGCGGCCATGGATGACGGGAACAGCGGCGTGACTCATGGCCTCGACAATGGCCATGCCAAAGTGCTCGAATTGATCAGGATAAAAATCTGGCAATCCGACGCCGGTAGCGTGCCAGTAGATCGAAGCTCGGTCCAGGTAATCTTCAACCAACTTGGCGGGCGCATCGACAAAGATATCGATTGGCAAGCCTTGGGCCGCAGCTTTGACCTGTTCGAGGTAGAGCAGGTCTGCTGAATTTGCCTTGTTGCATCCGCCAATCAGGACGAGGCGCCACCCGGTGAGGTCTTCCTTTTGAATCAGGCTGCGGAACGCCGCCACCATTTCCGCTTGCTTCTTGTTGTGGCCACTGGAGAAGAAGCGCCCCACCGAAACAATGAGGCGCTCTTTCTTGTCCAGATCTTTGGCGCGCGTGTCGACATCTACTGCGGGGTAGAGCAGATCGGTTGAGGCGTCTGGCCAGTAGTTGTTGCACCAGCGTTGCGTGAAGAGCGAGTTGGCGACCAAAACGTCGTAGCTGGACATCTCCGAGGCGTCTCCGCCCATGTGCGGAAAGCTGACGAGGTACGCTGATTTCTTGGCTCGAGAATGAATCTTGGAGCAGAAGGCGGTGTTGATGAAGATGTCTAGCGAGGCCGTGTCTTTCTCGTCGAAATCTGGCACAACCGCCTGCTTGAGGCCGCTGCTGGACAAGCCAAAGTGTCGGCAAATTTTCTCCAGGTCGATGGGTTGCCGGGAGATGATGTAGACGTCGCCGTGATTTCTCAGTTCCTGTGCGATGTGGAGCGCCCGCAGCTCTCCTCCACCCAGAGAAGTCCAGAATTCATTGAAGATGCCGATTCGCTTGCGCGCGTATTGACGCGTGTAAATCGAGCGATTGATGGCTTGTGCTGTGATCGTTAAGGTGTCGTCCAGCAGGGTGCGGTCTGACGCATAAGGATTGCTGCCCAGAATGTCTCTGGAGCACAGGTTCAGCAGGCCCTCTTTTTTCCAATTTCGCAGGCGTTGATCCTTCTGCTGGTAGAACACGTTCTCGAAGTGTGCTGCCTGAAACGCGGAGTGGTTTCGCTTGGTGAAGTACTGGAAGAACGGCGAATGCTCAACCGAGGTGGATGCATGCATGTGGTAGGCCACGGCTTGCGACTGGTAGGCAATCTTGAAGCCGTTTGCTTTGATGCGCTCCGATGCGTCGGTGTCTTCGTAATAGGCGAAGAAGCTCGGTGGGAAAAGCGGTTTGAGGCCGAGTGCGCTGCGGCGGATCAAGACGCAGCAACCACAGAATGCGTCGACGAGGCAGGTCGTATCGAACTGGCCTTCGTCAGGCTCGCCGAACCCCCAGTCGCCGGCGTCACCGCTGGCGCTGACCCATGAGCCGGCGTTGTTGATGATCCATTGACCGCGGCGCGAGGCTTCGGCTGGCAGGATGCCGTCTGCCTTGATGGGCGTGTCACCCAGGGTGGCTGACCACGACTCCAGTTGCTTCAGAGGCTCTTTGATAGGACCCGCATTTTGGGCATAGACCTCAATGCGACGAGCAGATTCAGGAATCAGGAAAGACCGAGAGCGATCTTCGTTGGTGCGGCTTTCAATGATTTTCTTGTAGCCCGTCGACGACTCGGTGATCTTGATGCAAAGCTTGGTTGTGTCTGGGATCGACGCTTGAACGCGCAGCTCAACAAAGGGCTCCCAGAAACGGATCTTGGGGGCGACCGCGCCGACCTCTGGGTCGGCCAGCATCAACTGAACCAGTTTTTCGACGGCGTTGTCGTCAATGCGCGCATCGTTGTTCAGCAGGAGGATGTACTCGCCATTGGCGTGATCCATGCCGATGTTGTTGCCTTCTGCGAAGCCCGTGTTGATGTCGCTTTTGACAACTTTCGCTTCGGGCAGAAGGGCTGATACCTGAGCAACGGAGTCATCGGAGGAGGCGTTGTCAACGTAGATGACTTCGATGGAACGATAGCTTTGGCGTTTGATGGACTCGCAAAGCGCGGGGATGTGGCGGGCACCGTTATAGCCAACCACAATGATGGACACCAGCGGCGGATTCGCGGTGCTTGAGGCATGTGTGTTCGCAGTGGCGAGCTCGAGCCCAGTGTACGAATAGCGCTTCTTTCGCACCTTGGCAAGCTGTGCTGTGTCGGCTCCAATTTTCCGAGCGCGCCTGTTCTCCAGGCGTGCCCTGTTTATCTTCTTGAGGGCCGAAACAATATTTTTATACTTCAATGGATTTTTCATACGGATGCTGCCGGTGCTGCAAACAAACTATCGGGCGCGCTTTGACGGAGCTCTTTATCGGTAGGTGTCGGAGCGTTGCAGGTACTGGGTAACGTAATCAGCCACGCCCTCCTCAAGGCTGTGAAACGCGGCTGTCATGCCCGCCGCACGAAGCTTGTGCATGCGGGCTTCCGTGAAGTACTGATAGTTCGGGCGAATGCTTTCCGGCATGTCCACGAATTCGATGTTGACTGGTTTGTTGAGCGCTTTGCCAATCGCTTGCATGAGGTCAACAAACGAGCGAGCTTGCCCTGTTCCCAGGTTGAAGATGCCGTAGGCGTCAGGATGATCCATGAGCCAGAGCATGACCGCGGTGCAGTCTTTCACATAGACAAAATCGCGCAGTTGGGCGCCGTCGGCGTAGCCTTCCTTGTGCGATTTGAACAGGCGGATGGTGTCGCCCCGCGCGATGAGCTCGGTGTTTTTGGCCACAAGGCTGCGCATGTCACCTTTGTGGTATTCGTTGGGGCCGTAGACGTTGAAGAACTTCATCCCGGCCCATTGTGGTGGGGCATTGCCTTCGGCAGCGCGCTCAACGGCCCACTTGTCGAATGCGTGCTTCGACCAGCCGTACAGATTGAGCGGCGCCAGCTTGTCGAGTGCGCTCTGGCTTTGGTCATCATCGAAGCCTTGCTGGCCATCGCCATAAGTGGCGGCAGAGGAGGCGTAGATCAGAGGGGTTTGTGTCTGCGTGCACCACTTCCACCAAGCCATGCTGGCGTGGAGGTTGACTTCGAGGATTTCGTCACCGTCGGTCGATGTGGTCGATGAGTTCGCGCCCATGTGGAACACCGCATCGGCCTTGGTCAGCGTGGGCAGCAAGGCGTCGAGCTTGCGGTAGTCGACGACATCCAGGAAGCGGCGCTTGGCAATGTTTTTCCATTTGCCTTGGGTGCCGAGGTCGTCGACCAGCAGCAGGTCGGTGCGTCCTCTTGCATTGAGGTCGGCCACGATGTTGGAGCCGATGAAACCGGTGGCGCCTGTGATGATGATCATGTGTGAGCCTGTGCAGTATCAGTTGGCAGACTGGATGCGAACCATGGAGGCATACATGCCGTCCAGGGCCAGTAGTTCTGCATGGGTGCCTTGTTCGACGATCCGTCCTTCGGACATGACGCAGATGACATCGGCGTTGCGGATGGTGCTGAGTCGATGCGCGATCAGGATCAGGGTTTTAGCGTGACGGAGGTCTTCGATCGAGCGCTGGACGACGGCTTCGGATTCGGAGTCGAGTGCCGAGGTTGCTTCGTCAAAGATCCACACCGCTGCATCGCGGTACAGCGCACGCGCAATGGCCAGGCGTTGACGCTGGCCGCCTGACAATTTGGCGCCGTTTGTTCCGATGTCGGCGTCCATGCCGTCCGGAAGTGTGCTGACATGGTTCCACAAGTTGGCAGCGCGTAAACACTGCTCGACCTTGTCGCGGTCAATTCCGTGGGGGCTGGCGTAGGCGACGTTCTGTGCAATGGATCCTTCGAACAGAATGATGTCTTGCGATACCACCGCGAAGTGCTTGCGCAGGCTGGCCAGTTTCAGATCTTCAATGGGAACGCCATCGAGTCGAATGACGCCCGAGTGAACCGGGGCAAAACGCAAGAGGGTGTTGACAACGGTGGTTTTGCCTGCACCTGATGAGCCAACCAGCGCAATGGTTTTGCCTGGGGCGATGTGCAGGTTGAAGTTCTGAAGGGAGGGTTGGGCGGCACCTTCATACTGAACGACGACGTTGTCGAATTCGATTTCGCCGCGACTGCTGGCCATCTCGAGAGTGCCGTTGTCAGGCTCGGGTGGCGTGTCCATCAGTTCAAAGGAGCCGCGTGCTGAAAACAGCGAGTTTGCGATTGGCTGATAGATGTCCGTCAGGTGCCGCATGGGCGAGATCGTCATCAGCAGCGCGGTCACGAACGAGACGAATTCGCCCACAGTGGAAGCGCCCTTGCTGGCTTGCCAAAGCGCCAGCGTGATGATGATGGACACACCGATGGCGGCGACCACTTGACTGGCAGGGGTGACCAGCGAGCTGGTGGCAATCTGCTTCATCGTCATGCGCCGGTGAACGTCGGCTTCAGCGTCGAAACGCTGGAGTTCAAACGACGCGGCATCGAATGTTCTGACGACCCGCCATGCGCGAGCATTGTCATCAACCGTGTTGATCAGGCGCTGTTGTGACTGGTACTGGGCCTCACCCACGCGGTTGAGTCGTCGCTGGACCAACTTCAAGGTGACGCCAAGCAAAGGCATCGAGACGAACGAAATGAGTGTGAGTTGCCAGTTCAGGTAGACCAGGTAGCCCACGAGAAATAGCAGCGTGGTGGCATCCTTGATGATCGAAATCAGCGCGTTACCCATGGTTTGAGATGCACCTTGGGGGTCGCTGATGACTTTGGTGACCGCGATGCCTGGGCTCAGTTCGGTAAACAGCTTGGCGTCAGCACGCAGCAGGGCTCGCATCAGATCTCGGCGGAGATCGCGCACGATGGAGGTGATGGCCGATGTCATCACGTAGGTACCGGAGAAGTTCAGCGTGCCTCGAGCCAGAAACAGGCCGATGATGACGACCGGCACTATCCAGATGGGATATTTGAGGCCTTCTTTGAAGCCCGAGTCGATCAGCCCTTTGAACAGCGCTGGAATGATGGGTTCAACGGCGGCGCCAGCCGTAAAGAACGCTAATGCCGCAGCCAGCCGGCGCCAGTGTGGCTTGGCATAGGTCAGTAGGCGTTGGACGGTTTCTTTCAGTTCCATGCTGTCTGTTAAGCAGAGGCCGCGCCAGCCATGGCGCCGCGAATGAGATCCAGAACACGCTGGACACTGATGTCGGAGAGTTTCTCCGCGCGCACGTTTTGCATCAGGGGGTCCTGATCCAGTGTGGGACGCGAGCCGATCAATACAAAACTGGGGCGGCCAACAGCCGCCGCCACGTTGACCATGCCCGTGTCGTTGCCGATGCACATGTCAGACACGCGCAGGGCTGCTGCACTGCCCAGAACCGGGGCGTCGGTGACAATGGCCAGGCTGGGTTTGGCGGCTGTTGGGATCAAGGCTTCGATGTCTTTGGCGATCTGGACCTCAGCAGGTCCCCCCAACAGAATCACCCCTGCGCCCTGTTCGATCAGTCGCGTGGCCAGCTGGGCGAAGCGCTCCACTCCCCACTGCTTGTGGGTTTCGCTGGTGCCGATGGCCAGGGCGTATAGCGGACGAGGCAAGTGCGCCAGGCGCTCTTGCATGATCGCGATCTGGTCAGCTGGGGGCTCAAGACGAGGCACGACGGGCGCTGGGCAAAAGCCGTGCGCGACGACAAATGCGCTGGCTTCAGGGTAGACCGCCAGTGATTGCCCCTTGTAGGCCTCGATATAGGGCCCCTTGTTGAGGAACATGCGCTGCAAGGGGTTGTAGCCAAAGCCCATGCGAACGGGAATGCCGCTGAGGGCTGCAATCAGGCCGCGACTCGGGCGCCCCGAAAACAGCACGATGCGATCGAACCGACCTTGCTTGAGCTGCTGGGCCATGCGCCACATGCCGCGCAAGCCAGCATGCTCACCCTTACGCTTGTCCGTCCGTCGTGGTCGATGGTCGTGGTCAATGACGGCTTCGACCCAGGGCTCCTTGCCAATGAATGCCCGCGTCAGGGTGGACGGCTGAGCGACCACGGTCACCTTGCCGCCTTGGCTTTGTTCGGCAATGGCTTTGAAGTACTGGATGTGCCAGACCAGGTCGCCAATGCCGCTGTACTGCAGCAGGACCACCGTGCGAGGCCGCGAATCTTGGGGAACAGACATGGAGCGAATTGGGTGCGGGAGAGCAAACTAGTATTTTGCCTTGCCTTCTTGAGTCATCTGGTGGGGGGCGCCTGACTCGATGGTATTTTTTGGTGGGTTTAGTTTTGGGGCGGGAGGCTAAACCCCTGGGTAGGGGGGAGGGGCGCAGATAAGGCGGATAATCGAAAGTTTCGCATCTTGTGTTTCTCTCGTATGAGCGACTTATTCCGAAAAAATGTCTCCGAACAGATCGCTTTGCTGCAGGTGCTGCATACCTTGGCGGACGAGGTGAATCAGGCGGGTCGATTGGCTGCTCAAACCCTGCAGGCCGGCGGCAAGATCCTGTTCTGCGGCAATGGTGGGTCGGCGGCAGACAGTCAACACCTGGCAGCAGAGTTGACCGGGCGCTTCATCAAAGACCGTCGGCCCCTGGCGGCGATGGCCTTGTCCACCGACTCCTCGGCGCTGACCTGCATTGGCAATGACTACGCTTTTGACGAGGTGTTTGCTCGCCAAGTGCAAGGGTTGGCTCGCGCGGGAGACTTGTTGATTGGTATTTCCACATCGGGAAATTCTCGGAATGTCATTCGGGCCGTGGAAGAAGCCAAGGCTGCCGGAGTGCGCGTTGTGGGCTTCCTGGGGCGAGATGGTGGCGCGTTGCGCGCCATGTGCGACGTGGCCATTGTCGTGCCCAGTCAAGTGACCGCGCGGATTCAGGAATCTCACATCCTCATCGGGCACACCCTGTGTGGCCTCATTGAAGAGCACATGGGTCTGGCTTGAAAGGCGGGGCATGCAAATGAATTTGAAACCCGCCCGTGAGGCGGTCGCGCGTTGTCGCGTGCTTGTCGTGGGCGACGTCATGCTGGATCGCTACTGGTTTGGCGCGGTTGAGCGAATTTCTCCTGAAGCGCCGGTTCCGGTGGTGCGTGTGGCGTCCGAGCAGGAACGCGTGGGCGGTGCCGCCAACGTGGCGCTGAATGTCAAAACTGTGGGCGGCGCGGTCACCCTGCTGAGCATGGTGGGGCAAGACGAACCGGCTACGCGCTTGCGCCAGTTGCTGGAGCAACATGGCGTGAACACCGTGCTGGGGCAGGATCCCGGTATGCAGACCATCGTGAAGCTGCGGGTGATCGGGCGCAATCAGCAGTTGCTGCGTGTCGATTTCGAGCGTGAGCCAGACCACGAAATCCTGGCGCAGATGCTGGGTGACTACGAAAAAGCTTTGGGCGAGCACGATGTGGTGCTGTTCTCTGACTATGGCAAAGGCGGCTTGGCGCACATTCCGCGCATGATCGAGATGGCGCGCGCAGCGGGCAAGCCTGTTCTGGTTGACCCCAAGGGCAGCGACTACGCCCGTTATGCCGGAGCCACAGTGATCACGCCCAACCGAGCCGAGCTGATGCAGGTGATTGGCTCGTGGCAGGACGAAGCAGACTTGGTGCGCAAAGCCGAGGCCCTGCGCGTGAAACTGAACCTGCAAGCGCTGCTGTTGACGCGGTCTGAAGAGGGCATGACGCTGTTCGAGCAAGGCCGCGTGTCGAACGTGCATGCGCAGGCTCGCGAAGTGGCCGATGTGACCGGCGCAGGTGACACCGTGATCGCCACCATGGCTTTGATGCTCGCCTGTGGTCTGACCCTGGCCCAGGCCATGGAGCATGCCAACCGTGCAGGGGGCTTGGTCGTGGCGAAGTTTGGTACCGCCACCTTGACCTATGAGGAGCTGTTCGCGTGAGTCAGCCCGGTTTGTTTGACAAGATTTGCGCGCGAGTCGATCTGCCTGCGCGCATGGCCGAGCTGCCGCGCCCCATTGTGTTCACCAACGGGGTATTTGATGTGCTGCACCGTGGTCATGTGAACTATCTGCACGAAGCGCGTGCGTTGGGTGGTTCTTTGGTTGTGGCGGTCAACTCCGATGCGTCGGCGCGAATGTTGGGTAAGGGGCCAGACCGTCCGCTGAACAGGGACGAAGACCGCGCCGTGGTGCTGGCCGGTTTGGCCTCTGTATCGCTGGTGACCTTCTTCGACGAGAAGACGCCGGTCGAGCTGATCAAGGAGGCTCGTCCGGACATCTATGTCAAAGGGGGCGACTACGACATGGAGACGCTGGAAGAGACCCGTGTGGTGCGCAGCTGGGGGGGGCAATCGATAGCCATTCCCTTTGTGGACGGGTTCTCGACCACCTCACTGGTCAAGCGCATTCGCGCGGGGGCGCCCGCGCCGGCATTACGCAAGGCGGCTTTTCTGGACCGCGACGGTGTGATCAACCTGGATCGCGCCTATGTGCACAAGTGGGAAGAGTTCGAGTTTGTGCCGGGTGCGGTTGATGCGATGCGCCGCCTCAAGCAGGCCGGCTACGCCCTGGTCGTGGTGACCAACCAGTCTGGCCTGGCGCGCGGGATGTACACCGAGGAGCAATACCAGACCCTGACCGCGCACATGCGCCAAGCCCTGGCCGAGGCCGGCGCCGAGGTCGATGCGGTGTATCACTGTCCTCATCACCCCAAAGGCAAGGTGCCTCAATTGGCCGTGGAGTGCGATTGCCGCAAACCAGCGCCCGGCATGATTTTGCGGGCCGCCCGTGATTTAGGCCTGTCGCTGGCAGATTCGATTTTGGTGGGCGATAAGTCGTCGGATATCGAAGCGGCCAGAGCAGCCGGGGTCGGCCGTGCATTCATGGTGCACTCGGATAACGAGGAGTCTACCGGTGATAAGGGCGGGGCTGATGCGATCTACCCGGACTTGATTTCCTGTGTAGAAGATCTGTTTGCGCAGTGAAAGACGATATTAATGTGTATGCAAATTGACGGCGCTATCGCTTTGGGTTCGGGAGACTGATCCAGCATAAAGATGCGCGGTCACTGTTTTTTTTGAAAATATTATGAATAGTTGTGTCGAAGAAATCATGCCAGGGTTGTCGATTGTGAATACGCCATTTGGGTGTGTGACCTTTTTTACAAAGGATGACCCCATTGGTAAATCACTTGCGAAATATGGCGAATGGGCAGGCAATGAATTGAATTTCTTGCGAAATATGATCTCGCCTGGCGACGTCGTGGTTGACGTGGGGGCCAACGTTGGGACGCACACGCTCGCATTCTCCCGATTTGTCGGGGAACTCGGTTCTGTCTACGCATTTGAGCCTCAGCCTGCTGTCTTTGACGTCTTGCAAAAAAATGTTGCCTACAACGACCTGAGAAATGTGAAGGCATTTCATGCAGGAGTTGGCAAAAATGAATGCGAGTTGCATTGCGAGTCAGTGCAGGCCGAGAGGCTGTCCAATATTGGCGCGGCCAAGCTGGAAAAGGAGAAGAAAGACGGGATGGTGAGCGTGAAGGTGCTCCCCCTGGACGACATCTCGATGTCCCGATGCGATCTTGTCAAAATCGATGCAGAGGGCATGGAGTCTGAGGTGCTGGCGGGGATGTCTGGTGTGATCTCCAAATATCGTCCAACACTGTTCGTTGAATGCAATTCAATGGATTCGGGTGTTGCGACCATCTTGGATCTGAAACCTTTTGGTTACGCCTTCTATCTGGTGGCCGCTGCTGCATTCAACCCTGCCAATTTCAAGGCGAATCAAGAAAATTTCTTCGGTTTTGCGCGAGAAAGCAGCATTTTGTGCGTGCCGGCCGAAAAGAAGTTGAATATTCCTGAATCAAGTGAAACGTTGTCGGTGGTCCGCGTCGACGACTTTGATGTGCTCGCGGCTGCATATTTGGCGGTGCCACGTTACGGTGATGCGAGTGAATTGGAAAGAAACCCGGCCGGTCTGCGAAAAATGATGGATTCTCTTGTGTCTCAGAGAGACTCTGAGATCGAGCGACTGGGAGGAGTTTTACGCCAGAAGGATGATGAAATTAATGGCCTGATGGGTCAAATCCGGCGACTCGAGTTCCGCTCCAGATCGTTGGATCATCAGCTTGATTTGGCTCTGAGTAAGCTGAAAAACAATGAATCACGACAGATTGACGTGATTCGCGCCAGACCCAGTGACGTCGACGTGACCATTAAAAATGCCCTCAAGACTTTGAGAAAAGGCCTCAGCCTTTTGTCCGCTTCGGCTGTACGAGATCCAATTCGGCGTCTTCGCGGGCGCGCAAACGGTTGAAAAGGCATTGGCTGAGTTCGGGTTGTCTATGATGGAAAAAAAATTACCAGTTTTTGGGGGGGCGAAGCCCAAGGCACCGACTGCTTCTGAGTGGGAGGCGCTGGCTGCTCGGATCAAAAGACCACTGACCGCCCCGGTTGTCGATGTTCTAGTTCCGGTTTACGGTGGCTTTGCGGAAACCATGCGCTGCATATACAGCGTTTTGGATTGCGAACAGAAGACCTCATTCAACCTCTTGGTGGTGAATGACTGCAGTCCTGATCCGGAGATTTGTGGTGAACTCAGACGGCTGAGTTCTGCCGGTTTGATTGAATTGCATGAACTCCCAGAAAATCTGGGCTTCGTGGGGGCTTGCAACTTTGGGATGGGATTGCACCGGGATCGAGACGTTTTGCTCCTGAATTCCGATACAGAGGTTTACAGCGACTGGCTTGATCGAATCCGGCGTGCTGCCTACAGAAATGGACGAACGGGCACCGTTACG
>DASUIO010000325.1:0-2642 GCA_036279755.1 Polaromonas sp.
CCGACATTGGACAAGCCAAAGCGGGCAATCGGAATGGTTTCGTCGGTCGGCAAACCGCAGGGCATGCTGGAGACCCAGAGCATTTCGTCGCCGATATCTTTCAAGGCGCGGTAGGTGAACTGATGCAGTTGCGTGAGCTCCTCCAGCGCAGCTTCGCAACTTTTGTGCGCACTAGTGACCAGTTCCATCTGCGACTCGCTGAAGTCGGTGGTGATGTTCGGGTGCGTGAGCGCTGAACCAAGAGCTGCCGGGTGCGGTGTCAGCGCCAGGCTGCCGCCGGGCTGTGTGCGCAGGCTTTCCTTTTCGATGCCGCGGCGCATGCCCAGAAGCTGGGCCGGGGTGAGCGCTTTCAGGCGATCCTGCATGAGCGCGCCCGCAGGCGCCTGCAACTTGGTCATTTCGTCATTTCCTGGAATTCTTGAATTTCAGTGGAAGGTATCACAGCCCGGCGCTTCGCGCTCACGCAAAGCCGCTTGTCTGCACGGCTTGGTGGAGTCTGCAAGGGCTTCCAGCAAGGTAGCGCGTTTTGAGCCATGCACCGCACTTTTTGGCGCAAATGCATACTTTATAGCGCAGATAGAGGCGCCAGATCGCGTCTGGCCGCCGGGGGTGCAGAAACTTCCTTGACTTGTCTGACCCGATCACGCGGCCACGAGCGGCTGGCCTGGGCCAAACGGCTGCTGGTGTACGCTAGCCACGATGACCCAGACACTCACACCGCACGACCCGCCCCCGCTCACCGATTCACGCTATGCAGCGGCGCGACTGATGATCACGCTGGCCCTGATGACGGTGGGCGCCAGCGGCATGTATGTGGTGGCCGTGGTAATGCCTGCGGTGCAAGCCGAATTTGGCGTGGCGCGGGCCGATGCCTCGCTGCCCTACACCCTCATGATGATCGGCTTTGGCATTGGCGGCATCCTGATGGGGCGGCTGGCCGACCGTTTTGGCGTGATGGTGCCGCTGCTGATTGGCGCCGTGAGCCTGGGCCTGGGTTACGGCGCGGCGGCCATGGCGGGCAGCATCTGGATGTTCACACTGGCGCATGGCTTCCTGATCGGCCTTTTTGGCAGCTCGGCCACCTTTGCGCCGCTGCTGGCCGACACGTCCCTGTGGTTTGTGCGCCGCCGCGGCATTGCGGTGGCAGTGTGTGCCAGCGGCAACTACCTGGGGGGTGCCATCTGGCCGCCCATCGTGCAGCACTTTGTAGACGCCGTGGGCTGGCGCCACACCTACCTGGGCCTGGGGATCTTCAGCTTTGTCACCATGACAGCGCTGGCGCTACTGATGCGCAAGCGTCCGCCGGCGGCCGTACCCTCGGCGGCCAAGGCGAACTTTTCGGCGACACCCAGCAGCATGCCGTTTGGCCTGCCACCGGAAAAAGCGCAAGCCCTGCTGTGCGTGGCGGGCGTGGCCTGCTGCGTGGCCATGGCCATGCCGCAGGTGCACATCGTCTCGTACTGCACAGACCTGGGTTACGGCCCGGCACGTGGCGCCGAAATGCTCTCGCTGATGCTGGCCTGCGGGATCGTGAGCCGGCTGGTGTCGGGGGTGATCTGCGACCGAATTGGTGGCTTGCGCACGCTGATGCTGGGATCGACCTTGCAGGGCATTGCATTGCTGCTGTTTTTGCCGTTCAACGGGCTGGTGTCGCTGTATGTGATTGCCGCGCTGTTTGGCCTGTTTCAGGGCGGCATCGTGCCGTCGTACGCCATCATCGTGCGCGAATACTTTCTGCCCGCCGAAGCCGGCGCACGGGTGGGCACGGTGATCATGGCGACCATGGTCGGCATGGCGCTGGGCGGCTGGATGTCGGGCAAGGTGTTTGACCTGACGGGTTCGTACCAGGCCGCATTCCTCAACGGCATGGCGTGGAACCTGCTGAACTTCAGCATCGCGTTTTTCCTGCTGTACCGGGTGCGCCAGCGCAGCCGGGTGGCGCAGGCCGCGTGAGCTTCACAAACGACCACAGCCGCTATCTTCTCAATAGCTCGCTGTACACGCCAACTGAATGCAACAGCCTTTTTACTCGAAAATCAGGCCAGTACGCGCCGCAGCCACCGCTCCAGGTCAGCAATTTCCTGCGGGCACACCGAGTGCTCCATCAGGTACTCGTGCCACGCCACCGGGTAGCCCAGCGCCGTGAGCGCATCGCGCGTGGCGGTGGCGCGCGGCAGCGCCACCACACCGTCGCGCGTGCCATGGGCCAGAAACAGCGGCACATCCTGGTTGACGGCGCTGCACTCTGCCGCAGTTTTATCCGCCAGCGGCAGATAGCCCGACAAGACCGCAATACCGGCCAGCCGCTCGCTGTGGCGCAGGCCCGTCATGAGCGCGACGGCGGCGCCCTGCGAAAAACCGGCCAAAACAATGCGGTGGGCCGGAATTCCGCGCGCGACTTCATGGGCAATCAGCGCTTCAATCGAAGCCTGCGAGTGGCGCAGCCCGGCCTCGTCTTCGCGCCTCACCAGGTCGGCGCCCAGAATGTCATACCACGCGGGCATGACGTAGCCGCCATTGATGGTGACGGGAATGCTGGGGGCACTGGGAAACAGAAAGCGCACCGGGCCGACGCTGGACAAATCCAGTTGCTCCGCAATCGGTACAAAATCGCGCCCGTCAGCGCCCAGGCCGTGCATGAT
>DASUIO010000326.1:0-5614 GCA_036279755.1 Polaromonas sp.
CGACGACAAGGCTGCCGCAGAGATCTACGCGAAGGCAGGAGCCAAGGTCTATGACATGGACGAAGCCACACTGAAGAAGTGGCAGGTCATTGCACGAGAGACCGCGTGGAAGGACTTCAACGATAAAAATGAGTCCTGCGCTGCGCTGTTGAAGGCCGCACAAAAACTGCTATGAGTCATCCTATTGACATCGGAATGGCGTTGGTTGGCGTCGATCCCGACACGCCGAGGTTGCTGCAGCCGCTGGCCCGCGTGCTGCGGCGGATCAACCAGGCCTTGGTCACGCTGGGCATGGTCGCGCTACTCGTGGCCTCGGTCGTGCTCACCTACAGCGTGATCTCGCGCTACGTGATGCAAGCCTCTACCGACTGGCAGGACGAAGCGGCGGTGTTCTGCCTCGTCGGCGCCACCTTTCTGTGCAGCGCATTCGTGCAGTCGCTGCGTGGCCATGTGGGCATCGAAGCCGTCGCGGGCTTGCTGCCCAAATCGCTGAACCAATGGCGCCTCATGCTCGTGGACCTTTTGGGTGCGATGTTCTGTACCTTTTTCGCGTGGAAGTCATGGACGCTCTTTCACGAGGCTTGGGTCGAAAATCAAACCACCTCGTCATCGTGGGCGCCACCCCTGTCTATTCCCTATGGGCTCATGGCGACCGGCATGACGCTGTTGAGTTTGCAACTGTTCGTGCAATTCAGTGCCAGCGTCAATGCGCTGAGGAAGAAGTACGCGGGAGCCGCAGCATGAGCATGCTCACACTGGGCCTCATGTTCGGTGCGGTGACGCTGATCTTCATGTTCTCGGGCGCACCGATCTCGTTCGCACTGGGCAGCGTGGCGGTGCTTTTCATGTACCTGTTCATGCCGGCTTCGGCACTCAACACCGTCACGCAAAACGTCTACGAGGAGATGGCGAGCATCACGCTGCTGTCGATTCCGCTCTTCATCCTGAAGGGGGCGGCGATCGGCAGGTCGCGTGCGGGTCAGGACCTTTACGCGGCGATGCACGTGTGGATGGGCCGCATTCCCGGCGGTTTGGGCATCGCCAATGTGTTCGCCTGCGCCTTGTTCGCGGCGATGGCTGGCTCCAGTCCGGCCACCTGCTCGGCGATCGGCAGCGCCGGAATTCCGGAGATGCGCAAGCGCGGCTACTCGCCGGGCTTTGCTGCGGGCATCATTGCCGCGGGCGGCACATTGGGTATTTTGCTGCCGCCGTCGATCACGATGATTCTGTATGCGGTCGCCGCCGAGCAATCGCTCGGGCGGTTATTCCTTGCCGGTATCTTTCCTGGCGTGCTGCTGGTGATGTTGTTCGCTGGCTACGCGGTGCTGCGCTATCGCAAGGAATACAAGCTCGCCGAAGCCGAGTTCAAACGGTCGGGCACAGCCTCGGCACTGTTGGCCCATGAAACCTTCACGACCCGCCAAAAGTTCGAGATGCTCCCGCGTGTCGTGCCCTTCGTGCTGCTGCTCGTCGGCGTGATGGTGGCGCTGTACGGCGGCTTCGCCACGCCGAGCGAAACGGCTGGCTTGGGCGCGCTGCTGGCGTTGGCGCTGATCGCGGTCATCTACGGCGTGTGGCGTCCGCGTGACGTGGCGCCCATCCTCACCGCGACGCTGAGGGAGTCGACCATGCTGATGATGATCATCGGCATGTCGCTGCTGTTCGCATACGTCATGAGCTTCCTGCACATCAGCCAGTCCACGGCGGAGTGGGTCGTTGGCATGCAGCTGTCGAAGTGGATCCTGCTTGCAGCGGTGCTGGTGATGGTGATCCTGCTCGGCTTCTTCCTGCCGCCGGTCAGCATCATCCTGATGACGGCGCCCATCATCTTGCCGCCGCTCAAGGCCGCGGGCTTCGACCTGATCTGGTTCGGCGTGCTGATGACCATCGTGATGGAAACCGGCCTGATCCACCCGCCGGTGGGCCTGAACATCTTCGTTATCAAGAACATTGCACCGGACATCTCCCTCAACGACATCATCTGGGGCGTGCTCCCCTTTGTGGTACTGATGCTGTTGGCGGTGGTGCTGATCTGCGTGTTTCCAGGCATTGCGACCGCGTTACCCGACGCCGTGATGGGTGCGGTCGCGGCTAAACCATGAGGGCCCTTGCTGAGTTGCGAGTCGGGAACAAGCGGATGACCCACCGAAGCCAGGACCTGGCGCCGTTTGACCGATGACCGCAATGTTTGAGTTCCCCATTTTTTGACAGCCTGATTCCCATGAAAAACCATAACCTGTTTGCAGCGCTGCGTGCTGCTTTCCCCGCCTCGCTGGATGAGGTGGCCATTGAAACCGACAACGGCCTGAGTTATTCATGGCGTGATCTGGAGCGCGCAACGGCCATGATGGCCAACCTGTTGCAGTCGATGGGGCTTCCCGCCGGCTCCCGGGTGGCGGTACAGGTTGAAAAATCGGTAGAGGCGATGATGCTTTACCTGGCGACCTTGCGCGCAGGCTATGTGTTTCTGCCCCTGAACACCGCCTACCAGAGTGCCGAAATCGAGTACTTCATTGGCAACGCGGAGCCCGCCGTGGTGGTGTGCAGCAGCAAAAACTTTGGCTGGGTCAGCAAAATCGCCTTCAAGGCGGGCACGCAGAACGTATTCACGCTGGACGACGATCGCAGCGGCTCCTTGCTGGACCGCGCCGCGCACTGCAGCGACCAGCACACGCCGGCGGTCATGCAAGAGGACGACCTGGCCGCGATTTTGTACACCAGCGGCACCACCGGCCGCAGCAAGGGCGCCATGCTGTCGCACGGCAACATGCTGAGCAATGCGCGGATCCTCAAGGACTACTGGGGCTGGAAGAAGGGCGATGTGTTGATTCACGCCTTGCCCATCTTTCACGTCCACGGCCTGTTTGTGGCCATTCACGGGGCGCTGATTAACGGCAGCAAGATGATCTGGCTGTCCAGGTTCGACCCCAAGCTGGTGGTGAAAAAGCTGCCAGAAGCCACGGTGTTCATGGGGGTTCCCACGCTCTATGTGCGCCTGCTTGCCGAGCCGGGACTGAACCGGGAAGCCTGTCGCAACATACGTCTCTTCATCGCGGGGTCGGCCCCCATGCTGATTGAAACCTTCAACGAATGGCAGCAGCGCACCGGCCATACCATTCTGGAGCGCTACGGCATGTCCGAAACCGCCATGCTCACCTCCAATCCTTATCAGGGCGGCGAACGGCGCGGCGGCACCGTGGGTTTTGCGCTGCCGGGCGTGAGCCTGCGCGTGCAGGGCGAGGAAGGCCAGACCTTGCCTGTTGGCGAGATTGGCGGCATTCAGGTCAAGGGGCCGAATGTCTTCAAGGGCTATTGGCGCATGCCCGAAAAAACCAGAGAAGAATTTACGGAAGACGGTTATTTCAAAACCGGCGATGTGGGCAAGATTGACGAGGACGGCTACATCACCATCGTCGGGCGCAGCAAGGATTTGATCATCAGTGGCGGCTACAACGTCTACCCGGCCGAGATTGAAGGCTATATCAACGACATGCCAGGCGTGGCTGAAAGCGCGCTGGTCGGCGTGCCCCATCCCGACTTTGGCGAAGTGGGTGTGGCTGTGGTCATCCCCAAACCGGCGGTCACGCTGGATGCGGGCCAGATTGTGGCCGCGCTCAAGTCCAAGCTGGCCAATTTCAAGATTCCCAAGCAGTGCTTTGTGGTCAGCGAGCTGCCGCGCAACACCATGGGCAAGGTGCAAAAGAACATATTGCGCGAGCAGTACAAGCGCCTGTTCACTTGAACTGAAGCTTTTCTGCTATTAGTTAAGGAGCTGCTTGCGCCCGTGCATTATTGGCTGCAGGACTTTTTACCTTAAGACAAGCACCGGAACGTGCGAGTGCGTCAGGACATGCTGCGTTTCGCTTCCCAGCAGCAAACGCTTGATTCCGTGGCGGCCATGTGAGGCCATCACAATCAGGTCGCACTTGTGCTTTTTGGCTGCGGCAATGATGGCTTCGGCGACGAAGTCTGACTTGATCGTCACGGCCTTGGCCTTGACGCCGCTGGCCTCGGCCTCGGTTTTTACACCATCCACCACGGTCTGCGCGCTTTCCGCCCATTGCTTTTCGACCTTGGCCACATCCTGCACAGACACCGTCATGCCCCCTTCAAAATAGCTGACGGGATAGCGCGGAACGACCTTGATCGCCACGATTTGCGCGCCTGTGTGAGCGGCCAGCTCAATACCGCTGCTGACTGCTTTTTGGGACAATGTGGAACCGTCGGTGGCGATGAGGATGCGGTTGTACATGATTTTTTTCTTTAGTTTGGGTGCCTATAGGTTACGCCAGTCTGCGCTTTTGAGCCAGTCCCCGCTTGGCGCGAAACGCGGCCGGACCGTTGCTGCTCAGGTTTTTATCGCCTTCCGTTGGGGCAAGGTAGCCAGTACCACGCCGGTCAACGCAATGGCGAAGGCGCCAATCTGCGTACTGCTCAGTGTTTCGCCCAGGACGATGACGCCCACTGCCGCCGCGCTGACAGGCAGCATCACCGTGAATACGCCGGCCTGGTTGGCGGGAATGGTTTTGAGCCCGGTCATCCAGAGCCAGACCGTCCACACGCTGGCGGCCAGCGAATAAAACAGCAGCAGCCACCAGGCGGATGGCGCCACACGGGCAAAGTCAAATCCCCAGGCCATCCACAGACCCAGCGGCGTGACCAAAGCAAAGCCCCAAAGGTTGATGAGCGCCGTGATGCGCTTCGGGCTGAGCACGCCCGTGAGTTTTTTTCCGATCACGGCATATGACGCTTCGCACAGCACCGCGGCCAGTAGCAGCAGATTGCCAATCCACGAGCTTTTTGATACGAAATTGGCTGCCAGTCCAGCAGCCACGGGAGCAGGCAGCTCCTTTACTGATAGTGAAACCAGGCCAATACCAATCACCGCGCAGGCGACCGCCCCCCAGACCCGCAGGTTGACGCGTTCCCGCAGAAAAAGCCAGCTCAGCACCGCCACCACCGCTGGAATGGATGCCATGATGACGCCGGCGGCCACCGCGCTGGTCATGCGCATGCCAAACAGCATGCAGATCGTAAACAGGAAATTGCCCAGAAATGACTCTAGAAACAGCAGTCGCCGTGTCTGGCCGCTCATGGGAATCTCGGTCGCTGGCTTTTTGAGCCAGTGCAGCATGGCCAAGCCACCGATGCCAAAGCGCAGCCAGGCCAGCACGAAGACCGGCAAAGCGGCGACCAGAGGTTTGGAAAGCGCCACATAGCTGCCCACTAAAGACATGCTGAGCGCGAGGCCGGCATACGCCACAATGCGGTTCATTAAACTTGGGATTCCTGTTGCGCCGGCCTGCGGCCAGGCGGGTCGAATTTGTCGGCGTGATGGTCAGACGCAGGGTGAAATCATGCCTTACTTTCGGCCGTGAATTGAACCCTGCAGGCCCGGTTGGGTCGACCGGTACAGCATTCGGGGCATTCTCTATCGTTAATCCCCTGCTGGTACCGGACTCGTCAACCCGGCAATGTTGTCGGCGGTCGAATTTCATAATCCAATCAATATATTTCGCAACATGAAATTTGCAAATGGTGCGGTGCACAATTATTTCTCAATATAAGAAAATAAATTTCATATTGAGAAATAATTCAAAAATGTATTTGATTT
>DASUIO010000327.1:0-7803 GCA_036279755.1 Polaromonas sp.
GCAAAAAAAGCGCCTGCAAAAAAGGCTGCTCCGGCAAAGAAAGTAGCTGCAACAAAAGCAGCTCCTGCGAAGACGGTAGCCGCAAAAAAAGCCGCTCCTGCGAAAAAAGTAGCGGCGAAAAAAGCAGCTCCCGCCAAGAAAGTTGTGGCCACAAAGCCAGCAGCCAAAAAGGCGGCTCCAGCGAAAAAGCGCACGCCCAATGCGGCGTTCATGAAACCGCTGACCTTGAGCGCCGCGCTGTCGGCTGTGGTGGGCGACAAGCCTCTGCCACGCACCGAGATCGTCAAAAAGCTCTGGGATTACATCAAGGCCAAAAACCTGCAGGACAAGGTCAACAAGCGTCTGATCAACGCCGACGAAAAACTGCGCGCCGTGTTCGGCAAGGCGCAAGTGTCGATGTTCGAGATGGCTGGCCTGATTGGCAAGCACGTCAAATAAACGGCTTTTTGCCGATACTCGAAAGGCCAGTATCCACTGGCCTTTTTTTATGGTGCGCCAGGCATGGCGCGTTGCGCGCAAGCGCAACTTGACTGGCCGTGGTGGCCAGTCGAGTGACTTGGAGGTGAAAGTCCTCTGCACACCCGGCAAGGGGAAGTGTTAGCTGAACAGCAAGGGTGTCCGTCGCGAGGCGGAATCTGAAGGAAGCTGAAAGCAAAGTGCTGGCCTGACGAACAGGAAGCGGATTAGGCGGTGTAGCGGGGTGAGGCGGCCAATATCGTCAAAGCCCGATACTTGCACGGAACGCTACGCCGTAGATCCGACGGGCATAAGCATGAAGGTCGCGCGAATTACCCTGGGAGGCCCGTTAACCTGCCTTGTGCTACTGACATCGTGAGGTGTCAGGATGGGTTGACGGGAGTCAGCAGACGCCGTAGTAGCCGCTCGGAACCGGAGTGGTGAAGGGCTGAACCTGACATGAGTGGATAGTCACGTGTGCTCTCTGTACGGACAGGGCACAAGCCTCTGGCAACGGAGGGCCTGCGGCAAGACTGGAGGGGCCGGATGTCCCGAAGGTGGCTGTAGGTGCTTATTGGCCGACAGGCGACACGACGAACGAAACGAAGCTCGCTGGGGAAACCCAGTAGTCAGGAACCGCCGTATGCGGAACCGCACGTACGGTGGTGTGAGAGGGCGACGGGGGCAACTCCGTCCCCTACTCGATCTTCCAGCTGAACATCTGTCACCAGCACCGCTGTCTGGCAGGTTGCCTGCGCTAATCCGAGCATCCTCGTCATCAAAAGTATCCTGAAGCAATACAGGTTATCCGGTAGCCCGTGGTCAGCGGAATTCACAATAACTGACGGGTTTGTTGCTAAGATCAATGTTTCCCGCGCTGTCGCCCGGGGCCAGAAGATCAAAACAATATTCCAATGTTGATGCATTTAAAAGCCGACACCGCGAAGATTTTCGCGAGCCTTGCGTGTTGCCCCCGCAACGGATTTTTCGCAGTCCGCGTTCATGCCTTTTTTGGTGTCCCGCGATAATGCTGCGCTTTATTTTTACCCGACTGAGCCTGATCATTCCCACCTTTTTGGGAATGACGCTGCTGGCATTTTTCCTGATTCGCATGGTGCCCGGCGACCCCATTGAAACGCTGGCGGGCGAACGCGGCATCGATTCGGTGCGTCATGAACAGTTGCTCAAGGAATACGGGCTGGACCGGCCGGTTCTGGTGCAGTATGGAATTTACATCGGCCGGGTACTCAATGGCGATCTGGGCAAGTCCCTCATTACGCAGGAGTCGGTGCTGCATGAATTTCTGACACTCTTTCCCGCCACGATTGAACTGGCCGTCTGCGCCATCCTTTTTGCATTGCTGCTGGGCATTCCGGCCGGCATTCTTGCTGCGGTCAAGCGCAACTCCATACTCGATCACGGCGTTATGGGAGTTTCTCTCACTGGCTATTCAATGCCGATTTTCTGGTGGGGCTTGCTGCTGATCCTGCTGTTTTCAGTGCAGCTTGACTTGACGCCTGTATCTGGACGCATATCGGTGCTGTATTACATCGAACCTACCACCGGATTCTTGCTGATCGATACGCTGCTGTCGGACGACAAAGGCGCGTTCTGGTCGGCTGCCACGCACCTGATACTGCCGACGATTGTGCTGGGCACCAATCCGCTGGCGGTGATCGCCCGCATGACGCGATCGGCCATGCTGGAAGTGCTGGGCGAAGACTACATCCGAACCGCACGCGCCAAGGGGCTTTCCAATCTGCGCGTGGTCGCCGTGCATGCTCTGCGCAATGCGCTGATTCCGGTCATCACCGTGATCGGCCTGCAGGTCGGCGTGCTGTTCACAGGGGCGATCCTGACCGAAACCATTTTTTCCTGGCCCGGTGTCGGCAAATGGCTGATTGAAGCCATCAGCCGCCGCGATTACCCGGTATTGCAGGGGGGCATCCTGTTGCTGGGCTCGATCGTCATGGCCGTCAATTTGCTGGTGGACATCACCTACGGCATCATTAATCCACGCATCAGGCATCAGCGATGAGCACGGCACCCTTGAAAACGCTCGACGTGACAGAACCGATGGGTGCGCCCCGTCCGCCCCATCCGCTACGTGAGTTCTGGAGTTACTTCAGCGCCAACCGGGGTGCCCTCGCGGGCCTGATCATTGTGGTGACGGTGCTGCTGATTGCGCTTTTTGCGCCTGTGCTGGCCCCTCATGCCCCTAACCTGACCAGTACTGCCGTGTTTCTGCAACCTCCGGCCTGGCAGACTGGCGGATCGTGGAGCTACCCCTTGGGCACCGACGCCATCGGTCGCGACATTCTTTCGCGGCTGATGCACGGCGCCCGCCTGTCGCTGGTGATTGGCTTGGCCGTGGTCACGCTGTCGGTGATCGTTGGCACGGTGCTGGGGCTGCTGGCGGGGTTTTTTCGCGGTGTCTTCGAGATCGCCATCATGCGCATGATGGACATCATTCTGACACTGCCCAGCCTGCTGCTGGCGATTGTGATTGTGGCCATTCTGGGCCCCGGACTGATGAACGCGATGCTGGCCGTGGCCATTGTGGTGCTGCCGCACTATGTGCGAATTACCCGCGCGGCAGTGATCGCCGAAACCTCTCGCGACTATGTCACTGCGGCACGCATGAGCGGCGCCAGCCGCTTGCGGCTGATGTTCAGTGAAATCCTGCCCAACTGCACGGCGCCGCTGATTGTGCAGGCGTCGCTGGGGGTATCCACCGCCATCCTGGACGCTGCGGCACTGGGCTTTCTGGGTCTGGGCGCGCAGCCGCCCTCACCGGAATGGGGCACCATGCTGGCAGACGCCAGGGAATTTGTACTGCGCGCCTGGTGGGTTGTGACCTTCCCCGGCCTCGCGATTTTGATCACTGTGCTGGCCTTCAACCTGCTGGGCGACGGACTGCGTGATGCGTTCGATCCCAAGCTGAAGCGCTGAAGTCTTATCGGTTTATTAGCCATGGCTCTGCTTGAAATAGAAAACCTTTCCGTCGAGTTTCCCTCGCAAAGCGGCGTCATGCATGCCGTCGATGGCGTCAGTCTGTCGCTTGAAGAAGGCGAAGTGCTCGGCATCGTCGGTGAATCGGGATCCGGTAAAAGCGTCACCATGATGGCGCTGATGGGGCTGGTCGCGTATCCCGGGCGGGTGAGCGCTGACAAATTGCGCTTTGCCGGCCAAGATCTGCTGGCGCTCTCGGACAGTGAGCGCAACAAGCTCACCGGCAAAGACGTGGCCATGATTTTCCAGGAGCCCACGACCAGCCTGAACCCTTGCTTCACCATTGGCTTTCAGATCACCGAAGTGCTGCGCCTGCATTTGGGGCTGGACCGCAAGGCTGCCGTGCGAAAGACCATCGAGCTGCTGGAGCAAGTTGGCATCCCCGCTCCGGAAAGCCGCCTGAAGGCCTACCCACATCAACTCTCAGGTGGCATGAACCAGCGCGTGATGATTGCCATGGCGATTGCCTGCAACCCGCGGCTGCTGATTGCTGACGAACCCACCACGGCGCTTGACGTCACCATCCAGGCCCAAATCCTGGACCTGCTGCGCAGCCTGCAAAAAGAACGCGGCATGGCGCTGGTGCTGATCACCCACAACATGGGCGTGGTGTCTGAAATGGCCCAGCGCGTGGCCGTGATGTATGCCGGGCAGATCATGGAAGAGCAAGGCGCGCGCACGCTCTTCAACTCGCCGCAGCACCCTTACACCGAAGCACTGCTTTCGGCGCTGCCTGAGCGCAGCGATGGCAGCGCCCGCCTGGCGACCATTCCCGGCATGGTGCCAGGCCTGTATGACCGCCCCGTCGGTTGCCTGTTTTCCCCTCGCTGCGTCTATGCCACGGAGCACTGCAGCAATGAGCGACCGCCACTGCGACCCTGGGAGGACGGCAGGGTGCGCTGCCACTATCCGCTGGGCGACCCCAACAGAGAGGCAGCCATGCGGCAAAGCAAGCCCCTGGTCCGGCTGGAGGCCACGGCATGAGTGCACAACTTACCTCTGCAGCGGCCAGCGTGTCATCAAGCCAGCCCGTGGTCGAGGCCAGGGACCTCAAACGCGTGTACGAAATACGGCGCGGCTTCATGCGTGCTCCCGACCATCTGCAGGCCGTTGGCGGCGTTTCCTTTAGCGTCCATGCAGGCAAGACGCTGGCCGTGGTGGGTGAATCGGGCTGCGGCAAATCCACGCTGGCCCGCATGGTGTCGCTGATTGAAACGCCCAGCGGAGGCCAGTTGCGCATCAAGGGCGTGGATGCCATCCATGCGCCGCAGGAAGAACGCCTGGGCCTTCGTAAAGCCGTGCAACTGGTGTTCCAGAACCCTTATGGTTCGCTGAATCCGCGCAAAAAAATCGGCGCCATTCTTGAGGCCCCGCTGGAGATCAATACCACCCTGTCTGCCGCCGAGCGGGCCGCCCAAGCGCGCGCCATGCTCGCCCTGGTGGGCCTGCGCCCGGAGCAATACGACCGTTACCCGCACATGTTTTCGGGGGGACAGCGTCAGCGCATTGCGATTGCGCGCGCCCTGATGCTCAACCCCGCGCTGGTGGTGGCCGACGAACCCGTGTCGGCTCTGGATGTGTCGATTCAGGCCCAGGTGCTTAACCTGCTGACCGACCTGCAGCAGTCCATGGGGCTGGCCTATCTGTTCATCTCGCACGACTTGGGTGTGGTGCGCCATATTGCCCACGATGTGCTGGTGATGTACCTCGGCCATGCGGTGGAGCATGGTGAAAAAAAAGCCCTGTTTGCGCGGCCTTTGCATCCCTACACCCAAGCCCTGCTGGCATCCACGCCGGGCGTGGCCGGTAGCAGCGGCATCAAGCAGCGCATCGTGCTTAAAGGCGAGTTGCCCTCGCCGCTCAATCCGCCCACCGGCTGCGTTTTTTCAACCCGCTGTCCGTACGTGACCGAGCGCTGCCACGCCGAACGGCCCGTTCTGCGCGAGCTTGCAAACCGGCAGGTGGCGTGCCATTATGCTGAAGATTTTCTCACTGCATGACCTGAAACCATGCGCAATCTGCATCTTTCCCGGCTATGTTTTCAATGACCAGCGCGCGTGCATCACAAGTGTTGCGCAAACTGGCCGCAAGCCCGCTGCGTTGCAGCATCAACCCCTCCCTCAAAAGAATGGAGTTCGTCAGATGATTCAGAATAAACCACGTACAAGCCGGCTGCGTCCGGTTCAGCGCGCCTTGCTGCGCGCCGTTGCCCTGCCAGCAGTCATGACGTTGATGGCACTCTCGCCAGTCTCGGCAAAGACGCTGGTGTTCTGCTCTGAAGGTAGCCCCGAGAACTTCTACCCCGGCGTCAATACCACGGGTACATCGTTTGATGCCAACGAACAAATCTATGACAACATCGTCAAGTTCGAGCGCGGCGGCACCAAAGTTGTGCCCGGACTGGCCGATCACTGGACCATCTCCAAGGACGGTACGGAATACACCTTCTTTTTGCGCAAAGGCGTGAAGTGGCATTCCAACAAGAATTTCAAACCCACGCGTGACTTCAATGCCGAGGACTTCCTGTTCACCATTGAGCGTCAGTGGAAAGAGACCGACCCCTATTTCAAGGTCACCAGTTCCAACCACGCCTACTTCGGCGACATGGGCATGCCCAAGCTGCTAAAAACCGTGGAAAAGGTAGACGATTACACCGTCAAGATCGTGCTGAACCAGCCCGAAGCGCCCTTCCTCTCCAACCTGGCCATGCAATGGGCCGGCATTCAGTCCAAGGAATACGCCATTGCCATGCTCAAGGCGGGCACACCTGAAAAAATTGACCAGGAGCCCCTGGGTACCGGTCCCTTCATGCTGGTGCAGTACCAGAAAGACGCACTGATTCGCTACAAGGCGTTCCCGCAGTATTGGGCTGGCAAAGCCAAGATTGATGACCTGATCTTCTCCATCACGCCCGATGCATCGGTGCGCTGGGCCAAGCTGCAAAAAGGCGAATGCCATGTCATGCCCTACCCCAACCCGGCCGATCTGGACGCCATCCGCAAAGATGCCAACGTGCAGTTGCTGGAGCAACCCGGGCTGAACATTGGCTACCTGGCCTACAACACCACCAAAAAGCCTTTTGATGACGTGCGCGTGCGCAAAGCCATCAACATGGCCATCGACAAGAAGGCCATCATCTCCGCGGTGTACCTGAGCACGGGCGTTCCGGCAACCAACCCCATTCCGCCTACCCAATGGTCTTACAACAAGTCCATCAAAGACGATCCGTTTGACCCGGCAGCCGCCAAAAAGGCCTTGGCCGCCGCGGGCTACCCCAACGGTTTCACCACTGACCTGTGGGCCATGCCGGTGCAACGCCCCTATAACCCCAATGCCAAGCGTATTGCGGAGCTGATGCAGGCCGACCTTGCCAAGATCGGTGTCAAAGCCGAAATCAAGAGCTATGAATGGGGCGAGTACCGCAAGCGCATGCAGGCAGGCGAGCACCAGATGGGCATGCTGGGCTGGACCGGTGACAACGGCGATCCGGATAACTTCCTCAATACCCTGCTGGGTTGCAGCTCGGCCAAGACCAACGGCTCTAACGTCGCCAAGTTCTGCTACCAGCCGTTTGAAGATCTGGTGCAAAAAGCCAAAGTCGTCTCCAGCGTGGCTGAGCGCACCAAGCTGTACGAAAAAGCCCAGGTGATCTTCAAGGAACAAGCGCCCTGGTTCACCATTGCCCACGCCGTGCAGATCAAGCCGGTTCGCAAGGAAGTCATCGACTTCAAGCTCAGCCCGTTTGGCCGCCACAGTTTTTACGGTGTAGACATCAAGCAATAAGCCGGGAAACAAGTCTTCGCAGGCTTGAATCAAAAAAGGCCGGGTCACCCCGGCCTTTTTGCTTTATTGATCAAATAGGCTTCCAGTCAATGCAGGAAGGGCGCTAGCCGTTATTTATCTTATAGCGAACGAGTCAGCGCCTTCTGGGTGATGGATGACAGCGTGGCGCGCGTGGTGATGACTTCCGGGTCCAGCATCACCTCAATCACCGTGCCCTCCTTGCGCGCCAACGCGGCCAGCAGTTCGGCTTCAAATTCGTCGGTGCGCGTGATGCGCACACCCGCGTAGCCGTAGGCGCGTGCCAGCGCGACAAAGTCCGGATTGTTCAAGTGGGAGCCACTGCTCCGCTGCGGGTACTCCCTTTCCTGGTGCATGCGGATAGTGCCGTACATGCCGTTGTTAATCAGCAAAATGATGCTCTTGGCACCATGCTGCACGGCGGTGGCCAACTCCTGGCCGTTCATCAGAAAGTCGCCATCGCCGGCAATGGTGAAGGCAATGCGCCCGGTGGTAATGGCCGCGGCAATGCCCGCCGGCACGCCATAACCCATG
>DASUIO010000328.1:0-2901 GCA_036279755.1 Polaromonas sp.
GGCGCTACTTCCCGGCTCCATCCTTGAAGAGCAGACCGAGCTGACTCTGGACGACGTCTGCCGCGCCTGCGCAGCGCAGGCCGACATGATCATGGCGCTGGTCAACGAAGGCGTCTTGATCCCGGAGGGCAGCACGCCCGATCACTGGCGTTTTACTGGGGTGCAGCTGCACCGGGCCAGGGTTGCCTTGCGACTGCAAAGCGATCTGGACGTCAACCTCGCAGGCGCTGCGCTGGCGCTGGAATTGCTCGATGAGCTGGACACGCTGCGCGCAAGGCTGCAGAGCCTGGAAGCTGCCACGCGCTGATTCGTCCGGGCGACAGGCCACAGGCGCACAGGCGGCTGCGCGCACCCGCCCGCTATCATCCAGCCATGCAAGATGCCTCCCGCGCACCCATCGACGACTCCGCCCACACCTTTATTGAACGCTGGCAAGGCGTCACCGCCAGCGAACTGTCCACCGCGCAAAGCTTTGTGCGCGAGCTCTGTGAACTGCTGGACGTGCAGGTACCCCACGCCACGCCCGAACAAAGCTATATGTTCGAGCGCCCCATCACGTTTAGCCATGGCGACGGCAGCACCAGCGCTGGCCGCGTCGACTGCTACCGCCGTGGCCACTTCGTGCTCGAATCCAAAAAGCTCAGGGCCGGCCAGCACACCAAAGGCTTTGACAACGCCCTGCTGCGCGCCCGCACCCAAGCCGAAGGCTACGCCAGAGCATTGCCCGCCTCTGAGGGGCGGCCACCGTTTCTGCTGGTGGTCGACGTCGGCAACGTCATCGAGCTGTATTCGGAATTCAGCCGCAGCGGCGCCACCTACACGCCTTTTCCCGATCCGCGCAGCCACCGGTTAAGCCTGGCCGACCTGGCCAGGGCCGACGTGCGCGACACCCTGCGCCGCATCTGGCTAGTACAACATCCCATAAATAGGTTTCAATAAGATAAGAATTGAGTTAAGCTTCGGCACATGAGTCGAGGACGTCAAGCGCAGGCGGTCAAGCTGTCCAAACAAGAGCGAGAGTCGCTGCAGGCGCTGACCCGTCGAGGAACAGCACCTCACCGGCAAGTGGTCCGGGCACAGATCGCGCTGATGGCTCACAGGGGTGAGACGACAACGGCAATTGCGCAGGCGGTTGGCCTGTCGGCGCAGTCTGTCTCACATTGGCGCAGCCGCCTGGTCAGGCGTGGCGTTGAAGGTTTGCAAGAAGCAGCGCGCCCCGGTCGGCCCCGGCGAATCGCTCAGGCGCAGCGCCTGGAGTTGCTGGCCTTGGCATGTGTTCCCGCCCAAGAGCAGGGACGATCAACACCGACGCTGGACGAATTGGTTGAGCGCGCGGTCCAGCGCGGCGTGGTCAAGCAGATCAGCCGCAGCCATCTGCAACGCATCCTGCAAGCTGGCGACATGCGGCCACACCATGTTCGTCAGTGGCTGCACAGCCCGGACCCGCAGTTCCGGCAAAAGGTCAATGAGATATGCGCGTTGTACCGCCAAGCGCCCAAGGGTTCGGTCGTGTTATCGGTCGATGAGAAGACAGGCATCCAGGCCATCGAGCGCAAGCATGCCGATCGCGCGCCAGAGCCGCACCGCGCGCGTCGGCGCGAGTTCGAATACATCCGCCACGGTACGCAGGCCCTGATCGCCGCCATGGACGTGCACTCGGGGCGCGTCATCGGCAGTTGCACAGACCGGCGCACGCAAGCCGACCTTGTGAGCTTCATGGAGCAGGTGGCGCAGTCATACCCCAAGGGTCGCGTTCACATCGTGTGGGACAACCTGAACACCCACAGGGCGCAGGCCGTCTGGGACGACTTCAATGCCCGCCACGATCACCGCTTTGTATTTCACTTCACCCCGTTGCATGCCAGCTGGGTCAACCAGATCGAGTTGATGTTTGGCATTTACTCGCGTCGCGTGTTGCGCCATGCCAGTCATTCCTCTATCGAGCAACTGCGCGAGCGCACCCAGGCCTTTGTAGCGCAACGCAATCAGGCGCCCAAGCCTTTCCGGTGGACATTTGCCGGCTTTGAGCTACAAACGGGGGAACCCCTGAGGTTTAAAGACGATGCCAAAGTTCGACGCACAAATAAAGGCTGCTGAGTTACAGCGCCAGCTTGCAATGCTGACTGGCCACGAGCTGGCCCATGTGAAACCCTATGGAAAGCATCTGCTGATCCAGATGCACCGGGGCGACAGCGTGGACACCATTGCGCGTCTCACCGAGACGACTCGCAACACCTACTCCTCAGCCTTTCGAAGCCACACCGGCCGCTGGGAGCCCTTGCCTGGGACCGGAGATATCGCTACGGCCGCTGAACTGGTCGTGACGCTGCTGGCTCCCTACTTCGACTCTAATAATTAAAGATATTTATGGGATGTTGTACTAGATCCCGACAGCCTGGACCCCAGCCGCGCCAGCGCCCGCGTCACGCGGCAAGTGGCCACGCAGCTGGCCGAGCTGGCCCGCTCGCTCGAGCGCAGCGGCCACAAGCCCGACCATGTGGCCGCCTTCCTCACGCGCGCGCTGTTTTCCATGTTTGCCGAAGACGTGGGCTTGCTGCCAAAAGGCAGTTTCTTGAGCCTGCTGCAAAGCCACCGCGCGCAAATTTTCTGTACGTCACGCTTGAACACCTCAAGCGCCTTGAAGGCGAAGTGATGAACCAGCTCGAAGCGCTGGGTGAAACGCAGGCCCTGCTCGGCTTGGAAGGCGAAACCGTCACGCCCCGGCAACTGCTGGGCATTGAGCTCAACGAACGCGCCGCCGCCATGGCCGAGCTGGTGCTGTGGATTGGTTACCTGCAATGGCACATCCGCAGCCGCGGCAACAAAGCCGTGGCCGAGCCCGTGGTGCATGACTACGGCAACATTGAACACCGCGACGCCGTGCTGGAAAGCGACGAGTCC
>DASUIO010000329.1:0-3149 GCA_036279755.1 Polaromonas sp.
GGCAAGACCGATCTGCTCGACAAGTTCGTCTCCATGCGCACGCGCCGCCCCTTCAAGGCCATGCTGGCCTGGGACAAGGAAGCGGGCAAGGTGAACTTCGAGTTTGCACCGTCAAAATTTCCGCCGCGCAAACCGGCTGCCGCCAAAACGGGCACCATCAAGACGCCATTTGGCAAGACCGTGGCCGTCAAAACTGCCGGGGCTCCCGCCGCGAAAAAAGCCGCCGCTAAAAAGGTTGCCGCGAAAAAAGTGGCGGCGAAGGCTGCCAAGCCCAAGGTCGCCCGTGTGGCCAAGCCTGGCGCCGGGCTCAAACCCAGCGACGCGCTGGCTGCAGTGATTGGCGCCGAGCCGGTGGCGCGCACCCAGGTCATCAAAAAGCTGTGGGACTACATCAAGGCCGAGGGCCTGCAGGATGCCGCCAACCGGCGCGCCATCAATGCCGACGCCAAGCTGCTGGCGGTATTTGGCAAGCCGCAGGTGACGATGTTTGA
The DNA here is from genome assembly GCA_036279755.1 of Polaromonas sp. Classification (GTDB taxonomy): domain Bacteria; phylum Pseudomonadota; class Gammaproteobacteria; order Burkholderiales; family Burkholderiaceae_C; genus Polaromonas. The sequence continues at coordinate 492 of DASUIO010000329.1, forward strand.
GCTGGCCGGGATTGTGGGCAAGCACCTGAGCTGACATTCCCACCTGCACCGCAATGGATGCGGTGCCGCTAGCAAAAACCGCCCATTCGTATCATCATGGGACTCCATCATTTTGGAGAATCCCATGACACGCACGCTTCTCGCCGCCACCCTGATTGGCGCCACCACATTGACGCAGGCCGCAGGCTTTCAACTCAACAGCCCGGAGATCAAGGCTGGCGGCACGATTCCCCAAAGCTTTGAGTTCAACGGCTTCGGCTGTTCGGGCGAGAACAAGTCGCCCGCGCTCCAGTGGAGCGGCGCGCCCAAGGGCACCAAGAGTTTTGCCGTCACGGTGTACGACCCCGATGCGCCCACCGGCTCGGGCTGGTGGCACTGGATGGTCATCAACATCCCGGGCGATGTGAACGAGCTGGCGTCCAATGCCGGTGCCGCGGGCGGCGCCAACCTGCCCAGGGGCGCGAGCCAGGCGCGCATCGACTACGGCGTGGCGGGCTGGGGCGGCGTCTGCCCCCCGAAGGGCGACAAGCCGCACCGCTACATCTTCACCGTGCACGCGCTCAAGGTGGACAAGCTCGATGTGCCAGCCGACGCTACTGCGGCGCTCACCGGCTTCATGATCAACGGCGACTCGTTGGGCAAGGCCAGCTTTACTGCCAGGTACGGGCGCAAGTAGTCGTCAGCTGGCGCGCCGGCACCCCGAATGCGATGGGCTTGATCGCTGCTTGCATCCGTTGTGATTGGACTTGAGCCGATGTCATCACCTGGTATTTTTGGCGGCTGCCACCGCCGCCAGAAAGTCCTCAAGAACGGCGCCGTCGTCAATGGTGTCGGCACCGGGCTTGTGGAACTCGGGGTGCCACTGGAGCGCGGCGATATAGCTTTTGGACCGGTCTTTGCGGCGTATGGCTTCCACGATGCCGTCGGTCACGCTGTAGGCCTCGGCTTCAAACTCGGGCGACAGGTCCTTGATGCCCTGGTGGTGAATGCTGTTGACGCGAACCCGTTCCACGCCCGGGTACAGCGCGGCAAGCTGCGAGCCTTGCACGATGTTGACGCTGTGGAAATTGAGCTCATAGGTGGCGGCGTCGCGGTGCAGGAAGGACTCGGGCACCTGCGTCTGGATGTCCTGGTAGAGCGTTCCGCCGAAGGCCACGTTGAGCAATTGCAGGCCGCGGCAGACGCCAAAAACCGGCTTGCCCACGGCTTCGAAGGCGGCAAGCAGCGCCTTGTCGTACTCGTCACGCACCCGGTCGCCCAGCCATTTTTCCTCCAGCGGCTCCTCGCCATAGCTGCCGGGCCAGACATCGGCGCCGCCGTGCAGCACCAGGCCATCGAGCCACTGCGCGTAGTGCGCATAGGTCACGTCGCCGCGCTGCGTGCTGCCGGTCGGGCAGGGCACCATGACGACCATGGCGCCCGACGACATGAGCCAATGCGCAATCGACTGCTCGACGTACTGCAGTGTCTTGCCGGAAAAAAACGGACGGCCCGGGTCGGCATGTGAAAAACAGGCGGAAAGACCAATTTTGAGGCGGCGGGCAGCGGGCATGAGGGTGTGAGTGGAGGAGGCTCTGGTTTTCGGGTTTCTGTTGCTCACGTTGGGGGCGATCGCATCGTGACAGACTACACGGAAAATTTCGGCTTGTGTGCGTTTGCCGGGCTACCGGATCAGGCGGTGTTGCCGTGCCGCTGCATAAAACTTCCTGAAGTTACCCGCGCCGTCCGCGGGACACCGCACAACTATTCCATGTTGAGCCGCTCCATGCCGACGAAGCGCACGGTAACGCGCGTGCCTGGCGACTGCGGGTGACCCGGCAATCTGGCGTCTTCTATCGTGATGTCCGCGCCGTGTTGCTGGGCAATTTCCAGAACAATCGCCAACCCCAAGCCGGAGCCCTCCACATTGGTGCCCAGCGTGCGGTAAAAGGGCTGAAACACCAGCTCGCGCTCCGACTCCACAATGCCCGGCCCCGAGTCCTCCACCAGCAGCACCAGCACGCCGCTGAAGCGGTCGGTCATCAGCCGCAGCGTGACCTGGCCTTTTGCGGGCGTGTAGTGGATGGCGTTGTCCAGCAGGTTGCGCACCAGCTCCTTGAGCAGCGTCGGGTTGCCTTCGAGCTGGCTTGGCTGCTCACCGGCTGACGGGCCTTCGTAGCCGAGGTCAATCTGCTTTTCAAGCGCGCGCGGCACCGAGTCGGCCATCACTTCCGAGACGATGTGCACCAGATCGATGGGCTGCTTGGCCAGGCTGCGCCCGGTGGTCTCGGCGCGCGCCATTGCCAGCAGCTGGTTGACGGTGTGGGTCGCGCGTATGCTGGCCTGGCCAATGTGCTTGAGCGACTTCTTGAGTTCGTCGGCGTCGGTTTCCCGCTGCGCCAGGTCGGCCTGCATGCGCAGGCCCGCCAGCGGCGTCTTGAGCTGGTGCGCGGCATCGGCCAGAAAGCGTTTTTGCGTGCTCAGCGACACTTTCAGGCGGCTCAACAAGTCGTTGATGGAAGACACCAGCGGCGCCACCTCTTCAGGCACGGTGGTGTCGTCGAGCGGACTCATGTCGTCGGGTTTTCGCGCGCGTATGCGTTGCTCGAGTTGCGCCAGCGGCTTGATGCCGCGCACCAGCGCCAGCCACACCAGCAACACGGCAATCGGCAGCGTCAC